>SBBV01000515.1 GCA_005240015.1 Candidatus Odyssella thessalonicensis
CCTTCTTGGGCTTCTTCAAGATCGAGAGCTTCTCGGTCCGCTCGATGTAGCGCACGAAGCGGAACTTGTTCTCGGCCCCTTCGAGCGGCGCATAGGGCACACGCCGCTCCGATGGCTTCACTTTGGCGGCGACGAGGCTGGCCCCGGTGCCGCGATAGGCGGCGTCGACGGCAGCTTCGAAGGCCGGTAGATCGTGCACCAGCCAGGTGTTCGGGACGCCCGCCCCCTTCGCCATGGCAGCCAGGTCCGCGCGCCCTGCCGTGAACGAGGCCGGGCCGCCGGTGGCCTCGTAGGTCTCGTTGTCGATCACGATGACGATGAGGTTCGACGGATTCTGCGCGCCGATCACCGGCAGCACGGTGAGGCCGAGCAGGAGGCTGCCGTCGCCGTCGATGGCGATCACGCGCCGATGCGGCAGGGCCAGGGCCAAGCCCAGGGCCAGCGGCGTCGGATGGCCCATATAGGGCCGGTAGAGATTCCCATCGCGGTCCTTGATGTGGAAGAGCTCGCGCGCGACGCCGCCAAGATTGGTGATGATCAGCTCGTCGCCGATGCGCTTGGCGAGGGATTCGAGGCAGGAGTAGCTGTCCATCGCCGGCCTCACCAATGATCCGTGCATTCCATGAGCAGGGCGGCCGGCCGGCTCGAGGCTTCGACGGTGGCCTGGCCGCGCACGATGGCTTCGTCCAGCCCGGCAGGATCGCCAATTCTCGTGTAGGGAATCCTGAGGCCGTCGAGGATCACCGGCGCCATCTGGCCGCCCGCGAAATACCAGTACCCGCCGCCGTCGCCATAGCTGCCGCGGTGATCGATCAGCAGCAGCATCGGCATGCCGCCATACATTCCTTCGAGTCCGGCCAGCGCGTAGGCGCCGAGGCAAAGCGCGGTGTTCTCGACGATGAGCGCGGGGCGTTTGCCGCCCATCCAGGCGCCGGCGGCGATGACCATGCCGTCGCCCTCGTTGTTCACCTGCACGTACTTGAACTGCGGATCCTCGGCCAGGGCGGGCAGAAGTCGCGCAGCCTGGGTGAAGGGCAGGGTGATGACGAAGTCGATTCCCGCGCGCTTCAATCCGCGCAGGAAAATCTGGACGGTTTCTTCCTTCATCCGCTCCCCTATCCCGCCGCGAGATGCGTGCCGCGCACCGACCATGCCGTCAGTCGCTTCTCCACCATCGCCGTCAGCACATACATCAACACACCCATGAGCGCGATCACAAACAGCGCCGCGAAGGCGAGCGGCACCTCGAAGCGCGAGGACGCGACGGTCATCAGATGACCGATGCCCGTATTGGCGGCGACGTTTTCCGAAACGATCGAGCCGACGAACGCGAAGGTAATCGCAATTTTGAGCGAGGCGAAATAGTAGGGCAGCGAGCGCGGGATGCCGATGAACCAGAGGATGTCGCGGTTGCGGGCGCCGAGCGCGCGCAGCACATCCTTGAGCTCGGGCTCGACCGTGGCGATGCCGGTCGCGACGTTGACGACGATGGGGAAGAATGAGATCAGAAACGCGGTGATGATCGCCGGCACCGCGCCGACCCCGAACCACATGACGAGGATCGGCACCAGTGCCACTTTGGGAATGGTGTTGAAGCCGATCAGCAGCGTATACACGCCGCGATAGAGCCAGGCGCTCGAGCCGATCGCGACGCCGAGCGCCATGCCGGCCACCATTGCGATGCCGAATCCGGCGACGGTGGTGAGGAAGGTCTGCAGCGAATGGACCGCGATCTCGGCGCGCCACGTCCAGAGCGCTTCCAGGAACACGGTCGGGCGCGGCAGGATGAACGGCGGCACGTCGAAGAGGCGCACGGCCGCTTCCCAGACCAGGAACACGCCCAGCACCACGAGCCAGGGCAGATGCCGCTGCAGCTTCATCGCGCCCCCACCGTCGCACGCGGCGGCGCGCCCCGCGCCGAGCGCGCTTCGTCGATGCGGGCGCGCAGCTCGTGGACCACGTCCACGAAGCCGTGGTCGTAGATGACCTCGAGCGGCCGCGGGCGCGGCGCCGCGAAGCGACGCTCGGCCACGAAGGTGCCGGGCCGCGCGCTCATCACATGCACGCCGTCGGCGAGGAACAGTGCCTCGCGGAGATCGTGCGTCACCAGCACCACGGTCGGCTTCTTCTCGAGCCAGAGGCGCTGCAGCACCACCCAGAGCTCCTCGCGCGTGAACGCATCGAGCGCGCCGAAGGGCTCGTCGAGCAGCAGCAGGCTCGGCTCGTGGATCAGCGCGCGGCAGAGCTGCGCCCGCTGCTGCATTCCGCCCGAGAGCTCCCACACCGATTTCTCGGCGAAATCGGCGAGCCCCACCGATTCCAGCAGCGCGAGCGCCCTCTCCTCGTGCTGGCGGCGGTTGCGGCGGAAATGATCGCGGTGCGTCTCGACCACCTGCAGCGGCAGCAGAACGTTCTCGAGGGTGTTGCGCCAGGGCAGCAGCGTGGCGTTCTGAAACGCCATGCCGACGATCTTGAGCGGGCCCCTGACCTCTTCGTCCCCAACGCGCAGAGAACCCGACGTCGTTGGCCAAAGGCCGGCAATCGCTTTCAGCAGCGTGGACTTGCCGCAGCCCGACGGCCCCACCACCGCAATGAACTTGCCGCGCTCGAAGCTGAGCGACACGTCGTCGAGCGCCAGGACGCCGCCGGCCGCCGGGCCGTAGCGTAAGCTTACGTTCTTGATGTCGACGAAGGCCGCCATGCGGTCAGGATCGCAAGGCGGCGCGGCGCCCGGTCAGGGTTTGCGCTCCGACGCCGCGGGCAGGAAGTCGCCGCGGAACACCTCGTTGGGCTTGGGTGGCTGAGCGATGTCCATGGCCTTGGCGACGAATTCGATCATGCGCTGGAGGCGCTGGCCATCGACATGGCTGAAGCCGTTCGCCTTCACGTTGGCGGTCAGGACCGAGGACCGCATAAGCATGGCGACGCGTGGCTCCTCGATGTCCTCGCGGAGCAGGTTGTCGCGCTTCTTGGCCGATGCGATGGCCTTCTTCTGGTCGGCAGCCGCATCGCGGAAGCCCCGCACGGCGGCGCGCACGAAGGCTTTGACCGTGTCGGAATTCTTGGCGGCGTATTCCTCAGAGACAATCACGCCATTGCCGAGCAGATCGAGTCCATGGTCGGCGAAGCGCAGCACCACGGCGTCGTCGAGCGCCACGCCCTGGCTCTTCAGGAAGAACAGCGTCGTCGACGGGAACGCCGTCACCGCGTCGGCCTCGCCGCGCAACAGGAGGCTGTCCTTCACGTCGGGCTTCACCGTGACCCACTTGATGCTTTTCGCATCGAAGCCGTTGACGCTGGCGAAGATCGGGAATAACAGCCGCGCGCTCGTGCCCGCGGGGGCGGCGATCGTCTTGCCGGCCAGGTCCTTCGGCCCCTTGATGCCGGATTTCTTGAGCGCGACGATCGACGTCTCGGTCTTGTCGTATTGCGCCAGAACGGCGACGACCTTGGTCTTCGGGTTCTTGGCGTTGAACGAGACGAGCGTCGGAATATCGGCGAGGCCGAACTCATAGGCGCCGGAGGCGACTTTGGCGATCGCGTCGCCCGAGCCGTGCCCGCGGTCGATCTTCACCGCGAGTCCCTCCTGGGCGAAGTGCCCGTTGTCCTCGGCCAGCGTGAACATGCCGTGGATTCCCTGCACCGCCCAATCGAGCACGAAGCGGACACGGGTTTCGGCGGCCGCCGAATATGCGCTCGCAACGGCGAGCGCGAGGCCCGCCCCGATGGCAGTAAGCCGCATCACTACGCCTCCCTAGGCTCTGCGCCGTTCGCGTTCACTCCGCCAACAGCGCGATCCCGCAGTACGACGGGCCTTGCTCAGGAACGCTATCACAATCGGGGTTCCGCGCAATCCGAATGCGGCGGCGGTTCGCGCGAAGCCGTCCGGTTAAACGCAGGAAGGCCGCAAGCCGGCTGGTCGTTTCCGCACCGCGCAGACATAGCCGCCCGCCACGCCGCCGACGACGATCGTGTCGAATTGGGTATCGGCCATGCGCCTACGAGCCCGTTATTCCGCGTCGAACTCTCTTGGCCATCGGTTTCCCCTGCCCGGGACGGCGGCGAGGCGCCGTTTCTGTTCTCCATAAATTGTAGTCCAGGAGGAGGAAGGCGTCGCGACCGAATTCCTCACGCCAGCATCGTCGCGGGCTTCTCGATGAAGCCCTTGAAGGCCTGCATCCAGGTCGCGCCGGTGGCGCCGTCGACGACGCGGTGATCGCAGGCGAGCGTCACCGACATGATGGTGGCGATCTCGATCTTGCCGTTGCGCACGATGGGGCGCTGCTCGCCCTGCGCCACGGCGAGGATGCAGGCCTGCGGCGGGTTGATGACCGCCGTGAATTGCTTCATGCCGTACATGCCGAGATTGGAGATCGAGAAGCCGCCGCCCTGATACTCCTCGGGCTTGAGCTTCCCGGCGCGCGCGCGCTCGGCCAGCGCCTTCATCTCGGTCGCGATCTGCGCGACACCCTTCTGGTCGGCGTTCCAGATGATCGGCGTGATGAGCCCGCCCTCGTAAGCGACGGCGACCGAGATATCGACCGTGTTGAGCATGCGGATCGCCGTCTCGGCCCATTGCGCGTTGACCGCCGGCACCGCGCGCAGCGCGCAGGCCGCCGCCTTGATGACGAGATCGTTGACCGAGACTTTGTAAGCCGGCTCCTTCGTCTTCTTGTCCTTGGGCGCCGCGTCGTTGATCTCGGCGCGGGCCGCGAGCAGGCGGTCGATCTCGCAATCGACCGTGAGATAGAAGACGGGAATCGTCGTGTGCGCTTCGGTCATGCGCCTGGCGATGACCTTCCTCACCGAGGAGAGCGGCACGTCGGTGTAGGGCGTGGTCGGCCGCGCGGGAGGCGCGAGGGGGCCCGGCGCGCGCGCCATCGCCGGCGCGGGCCGCGCCCCGCCCGACAATGCTGCTTCGATATCCGATTTCACGATGCGGCCATGCGGCCCGCTGCCGCGGATCGCGGCGAGATCGATGCCGGCCTGCTTCGCCATGCGCTTGGCCAGCGGGCTCGCGAAGACGCGGTCGTGGCCGTTCGTGCGCGGTGCGGGAGGAGGCGCTGCTGCGGGCTTGGCGCCCGCGCCTGGGGCCGGAGACGGTTGGGGCTGAGGCGCGGGCGCTGCGGCGGGCGCGGAGGGTGCGCCCGTCTCGCCGCCCGCCGGAGCGCGTGGCGCCTGCTGAGCCGGCTTCGGCGCTTCGGCGGGCTTCGCCGGCGCGGGCGCAGCGCCGCCGTCGCCTTTGAATTCTTCCAGCGCTTTCTTGTCCTCGCCCTCGGCAAGCAGGAGCGCGATCACGGCGTTGACCTTCACACCCTCGGTGCCCGCGGGCACGAGAATCTTCCCGAGCGTGCCCTCGTCGACGGCTTCCACCTCCATCGTCGCCTTGTCGGTCTCGATCTCGGCGATGACGTCGCCGGCGCTGACCTTGTCGCCTTCCTTCTTCAGCCACTTGGCGAGCTTGCCCTCTTCCATGGTCGGCGAGAGCGCGGGCATCGTGATCTGGATCGGCATCGGGCTCAGCTCCGGTACATCACCGACTTGACTGCGGCGATGAGCTTCGCCGAAGACGGCAGCGCAAGCGCTTCGAGATTGGCAGCGTAAGGCATCGGCACATCCTCGCCCGCGACGCGGACGACCGGCGCATCGAGCCAGTCAAAGGCCTGCTCCATCATCACGGCCGAAAGCTCGGCGCCGATGCCGGCGAACGGCCAGCCCTCTTCGAGCGAGACGAGCCGGTTCGTCTTCCTGACCGACTCGACGATCGTCGCCGTGTCGAGCGGGCGGATGGTGCGGAGATCGATCACTTCCGCGTCGATGCCCTCCTTGGCGAGCTGCTCGGCAACGGCCACCGCCGTTTCCATCGTGCGCGAGAAGCTCGTTATCGTGACATGCGTGCCCTTCCGCACCACGCGCGCCTTGCCGATCGGCACGAGGTGATCGCCCTCCTTCGGCACCTCGCCGCTGCGGCCGTAGAGGATCTCGTTCTCGAGGAAGATGACCGGGTTGGGGTCGCGGATCGCCGATTTGAGCAGGCCCTTCGCGTCGGCGGCGCTCCACGGCGCAATCACGATCAGGCCGGGACAATGCGCATACCAGGAGGAATATTCCTGGCTGTGCTGCGCCGCCACGCGCGCGGCGGCGCCGTTGGGTCCGCGGAAGACGATCGGGCACGACATTTGTCCGCCCGACATGTAGCGCGTCTTCGCCGCCGAATTGATGATCTGGTCGATCGCCTGCATCGCGAAGTTCCAGGTCATGAACTCGACGATGGGCTTCAAGCCCGCCATCGCGGCGCCGACACCGAGCCCGGCAAAGCCCTGCTCGGTGATCGGCGTGTCGATCACGCGCTTCGGGCCGAATTCCTGCAAGAGGCCCTGGCTCACCTTGTAGGCGCCCTGATACTCGGCGACCTCCTCGCCCATGAGGAAGACCGTCGGATCGCGGCGCATCTCCTCGGCCATCGCGTCGCGCAGCGCCTCGCGCACCGTCTGCGTCTGCGTCGGGCCGGTGTATTCGGTTTCCGCAGGCGCCGGCGCGACCGGAGCC
>SBBV01000493.1 GCA_005240015.1 Candidatus Odyssella thessalonicensis
CCGCGGCCAAGCTCGTGATCCATCCGTTGGTGGCCTGGCTCATCGCCGACCGTCTCATGGGCCTTCCCGGCTATACGGTGCGCGCGCTGGTGCTGATCGCGGCCATGCCGACCGGCGCCCTGGTCTTCGTGGTGGCGCAGCGCTACAACGTCTTCGTCCAGCGCGGATCGGCGGCCGTGCTGGTGTCGACGGTGATCTCGGTCGTCACGATCTCCGCCCTGATGATCCTCTACGATGTCTGAAGCGCAGGGCCTGCTCGCGGTCTGGGTCGACATACCCCCGGCGCTCGAGGCCGATTTCAACGACTGGTACGATCGCGAGCATCTCGCGGAGCGCGCCGGCATCGCCGGCTTCCGGAACGCCCGCCGCTACATCGCCGAGGGCGCTCAACCGAAGTACCACGCGCTCTACGAGACGGATTCGCTCGATGTGTTCGGCTCGCCCGAATACAAGCGCTATCTCGGCCCGCTCATGACGGCTTGGAGCAAGCGCATCATGGGCGCATTCCAGAACAATCATCGGCGCTGCTGCCGCTTCGTCGGCCGCGCGGGCGGCGGAATCGGCGGCACCGTCGCATCGCTGCGCTTCCGCGCGGCCGATGCGCTCGAGGCCAAGCTCAAGGGCGGCGCGCTCAAGTCCGCGCTCGCCCCGAGCGGCGCCCTGGGCGCCAAGGCCTGGCGCTCCGATCTCGCGGTGACCTTTCCGGACGGGCCGCCGCGCGAAGCGTTCCCCGAGCTGGTCGTCACCATCGAAGGCATCAGCCCCGGCACCGCCACCGCCGGCGCCGAAGCGCTGCTGGCCACGCTCGGCGACGCCGGGCAGCCCGTCTATCGGGGCCTCTACCGCCTGCTCCACGCGCTGCCGGCATGACCGCGCGATGAGCGAGCAACCGAGCGTCCGCGCCCAACGGCTCGTGCTCGGCGACGTCGTCAGCGACCGGCTGCACCGACTGCATCGGCTTTGGATCGCACGGCGCGGCGGCAGGCGATGGCCGGCTTACGCCGATTTCTCGCCCGATGACCTCGCCTTCGTCGACAACACGCTCACGCTCGTGGACGTGCTGCACGAGCCTCTAAATTTCCGCATGCGCCGCATCGGCCCGTCGATCGAGGAGCTGCGCGGGCCGGGCGATCAGGGCAAACTCGTCGACGAGCTCCAGCCGCCTGTCTATGGCGCACTGCTGCGGGGGACCTACACCGAAACCGTCAACGCCGCCGAACCCTGCTTCCACCTCGTGCAATTCCTGCCCGGCGTGCGCCCGGCCCGCTTTCCGTTGGCCTATGAGCGCGTGATCCTGCCGATCTCGAACCGCGGCGTCGCGATCGACATGCTGATGATCGCGACGGATTGGTCCGAGGCCATCACCGCCGACCTGCGCAATTTTCACGAACGCGGCTGAAGCGTCGGCTCGGCGAGGAACGCGCACGTCTCCGCGATCGCCTCGGCGAGCCCGACGCGCCGCACTTCGACGCCGGGCGGAAACGCGCCGCAGAGCCGGGTCGGCAGGCGCGGATCGAGCATGACGAACACGCCGCAATCGTCCGCGCGGCGGATCAGGCGGCCGAACGCCTGCTTCAGCCGGAAGCGCGTCTCGCGGTCGGTGTAGCGCGCGCCGCCGAAATGCGCGTGGCGCGCACGGTAGAGGATGTCGGGCCGCGGCCACGGCACGCGGTCGAAGACGATGAGCCTGAGCGAGCGGCCGGGCACGTCCACTCCGTCGCGCACCGCATCGGTGCCCAGCAGGCACGCATCGGGCTCGGCGCGGAAGATGTCGACGAGCGTCGCCACGTCGTAGCCGTCGATGTGCTGGGCCAGCAGCGGGATGCCGCGCGCCTCGAGCAGCGCGGCGATGCGCTGATGCACTTGCTTGAGCCGCGCGATCGCCGTGAAGAGCCCGAGCGCGCCGCCGCCCGCGGCGAGGAACAGCTCGCGGAATGCGGCCGCGACGGCGTTGGGATCGTCGCCGGCCACGTCGCGCACGACGAAGAGGCGCGTCTGCTTCGCATAGTCGAACGGCGAGTCGAGCGCCGTGCGCTTGGCCGGCTCGATCAGATGCCGCGCGCCCGTGCGCTCCTCGGCGGCGGCCCAGTCGACCGAAGGCTCGCCGGTGCCATCGCGCAGGCTCGCCGAGGTGACGACCGCGCCATGCGCGGGCCGCAAGACGTGCTCGGCGAAGGGCCGTGTCGGATCGATCCAATGCCGGTGCAGGCCCACGTCGCGGTCGCGGCCGAACTCGCGCTCGACGGCGAACCAATCGACGAACTCGGGCGGCGTTTCCTTCGACAGCGAGGCCAGCATGGAGCGCCAGCCGGCGAGATCCATGAGCGCACGGCGCCGGATGCTGCGCGCCAGCGAATCGAGCCGAATGCGGACCGACGACTCGAGCTTCTCAGCCTCGGCCTCGAGGCGAAGCGCCAGCCGCTCGGCGAGATCGGTGAGCGGGCGAAGCAGGCTGGCCAGCGCCTTGTCGAGCTCTGCCGCGGCCTCGATGAGCCCGGGAACCAGGGATTGGACGTCGCATTCGATGCCGTAGCCCCTGTCCACGTCGGCGCTGCGGGCATAGACCTGCTGACGCACGAAGCCGAGAAAACGCTCGCCCGCGCCGACACCCTCTCCCGCCGCCGCTCGCCCGAGCCAGCCTTCGGACGGCAATGCCCCGGCAGCGGCAACCGCGTTGTTCAAGAGCCGCTCGGACGTCGGATCGTCGTCGATCAGGCCGAGCAGACGTGCGCGCAGCCCGCGCGCGCGGCTCCGGCGCGATGAACCCGCTTCGGCGCCGCGCACCCAGCGGCGGAGCTCCGCCATCTCCATGCCGGTGAGATGGCCCGAGAACACCGAATCGGCAGCGCCGAAGACGTGATGGCCCTCGTCGAACACGTAGCGCTGCGGAAGGTCCGGCTCGCCGCGGGTGTCGGCGCCGACATCGGCGGC
>SBBV01000011.1 GCA_005240015.1 Candidatus Odyssella thessalonicensis
GAGCGCATTCGCCAGATCGAGGCGCGCGCCTTGCAAAAGATGAAGGAAGCGCTTACCCAGCTCGCGGATCGGCCCGAGGATCTCGTCGAATCGTGAGTGGCCCGGGCAACGACGCCCCGCTTGAAGTCACCGTCCACGACCTGAGGCGCGCCCTCGACGAGGGCAGCGCCCTGGTCGTGGACGTGCGCGAGCCCTGGGAAGCCGAGGTCGCCCGGATCGAAGGCGCCGAGCTCATTCCGTTGAGCGAATTCGCGGCGCGCGTCAAAGAGCTGCCGCGCGACAAGCCGATCCTGATCCACTGCCACCATGGCGGCCGCAGCATGCAGGCCGTCCAGTGGCTGCGGCGGAACGGCTACGACCAAGTCTCCAACGTCGCCGGCGGCATCGAGGCCTGGTCGCTCGAGATCGATCCGAGCGTGCCGCGTTATTGAGCGCCGGCGCGCAAGTTCAGCTCGCCAGCCGCAACAACGGCATCGCCGCCTTGACGAGGCGCGGCATCGCCACGGGGCGCACGAGGCGCGCGTCGTAGCGGGCCATGCGGCGGTCGTTCTCGGCGAGGCAGAGCTTCATGAAGCTCCTGATCGTGAGCGGCTCGCCGCCGGCCACGAAATTGCGCCCCTCGATCGTCATCGCGCTGTTGTTCTTGCCCTTCTCGGAGCCCGTGCCCGGCTTGGGTGCCACACCGCCCTTCGCGAACTTCATGCGCTTCCAGGCGCGCGTGGCGAGCGCCGCGAAGCGCCGCGCCGCGAAGGCCGGCCGCACGACGACGTTCTTCTGCGCCTGCGCCCACACCGCCCAGTTGACGAAGAAGAGGATGTGGCGCGCCTCTTCCTGGATCACCGGCTCGAAGACCTCGATCAGCTCGGGCGGAAAGTAGCCGCTGTCCTTCGCGAGCTTGAACAGGCCGAACGCGAAGAACGAATCGAAGCACTCGCCGTAGCCGGTGCAGAGATACTTCCACTCGGGATCGCGCGGCGGCGTGTAGCTTTCATCGGGCTCGATCTCGATCGCGTAGAAGCGGATCATGTTCTCGAGCACGACCTTGTGCCGCCGCTCCTCGAACGCGTTGAGCGCGATCGCCTCCTTGATCAGGGGATCGGCCGTGGTGTCGGCGATCGCCTGCATGTTCTTGGAGGTATGCAGCTCGGTCTCGACCGCGATGTCCCAGAACGGCAGGCCCGTGAGCCGCGCCAGCGCGTCCGGCGCCAGGCTCGGCCACGGGATCACGGCCGGCTTGTAGGGATCGAAAGTGTCGAGCAGCATCCGGCAGAAGAGCTGCTTGTGCTCTTCCGAGCCGGGGCGGATGCGCCCCTCGCGCGCGAAACGCCATACCGGGACCGACGCGCTGTCGGCGGCGGAAGCGCTCAACTCTGTCACGCAGGATTCCCCCTGCTCGTCGCGGATACGGGGGGACTTATGCCCCGTCATCGGCACGGGTCAACCCATGCTGTTGTCGCGCGCCCGGGTCATGATATGCGGGAGGAAGTAGCACAGGGGATCCGCAAAATGGCTTACCGTAACGCAACGCACGCGCTCGCCGCGCTCGCGGTGGCCGTCGGAGCGACCGCCGCCGCGGCCGAAACGCCGGTCGAGCGCGGGCGTTATCTCGTCGAGACGATCGCGGGCTGCGGCAATTGCCACACGCCGCGCGGGCCCAAGGGCGAGTTCGCCGCCGGCAAAGAGCTGGCCGGCGGCTTCGTCATCGAGGAGAAGCCGTTCCGCGCCGTCGCTACCAACATCACGCCAGACAAGGAGACCGGGATCGGCAATTGGACCGACGCGCAGATAGCCAAGGCGATCCGCGAGGGCCTGCGCCCCGACGGCAGCCTGATCGGCCCGCCGATGCCGATCGAGCTCTACCGGAAGCTTTCCGACAGCGATCTTGCGGCCATCGTCGCCTATCTCCGCACCGTGAAGCCGGTCGCGAACAAGGTCGTCGAGAAATCGGTCTATCGCATCCCGCTGCCGCCCAATTATGGCCCGCCGGTCGCCTCGGTGCCCGACGTGCCACGCACCGACAAGGTGAAGTATGGTGAGTATCTCGCCGGGCCGGTTGGCCACTGCATCGAGTGCCACACGCCGCTGGTGCGCGGCCACCGCGATTGGTCGCGCATCGGCCAGGGCGGCCAGGAGTTCGAGGGCCCGTGGGGCGTCTCGGTCGCGCGCAACATCACGCCGCATCCGACCGACGGAATCGGCCGATGGTCCGACGCCGAGATCAAGCGCGCGATCACGCAAGGCATCAGCAAGAACAACGCCAAGCTCGCTCCGCCGATGGGCTTCTCGTTCTACGCCAAGATGAGGGACGAGGACCTCGACGCGGTCATCGCCTATCTGCGCACGCTCAAGCCGCTGCCCCGCGCGAATTGACGGCGCCGCGGCGCTTGATGATCTCGACGCAGGAATACGACACCACGCGCTCGCGCTTCTGGTTGAAGACCTCGAAGATCAGCGTGACGTAGCCGCGATCGGCACGCGTTTCGGACGGCTTGATCTCCGTCACGCGCGCCTGCATCAGGATCGTGTCGCCCGGCCGCACCGGCTTCCACCAGCGCACCTCGTCGAGCCCGGGCGAGCCCATGCCGCCGCCCCTCAAGAAGCCGGCCTCGATAAGGCTGGCGAAAGTCACCGCCATCACCTGGAGGCCGCTCGCGATGAGGCCGCCGAACTGGCTCTTCGCCGCCGCCGCCTTGTCGATGTGGAAGGGCTGGGGGTCGTAGGCGCGGGCGAAAGCTATGATGTCGGCCTCGCTGACGGTTGCGGAGCCGAACTCCACGAC
>SBBV01000494.1 GCA_005240015.1 Candidatus Odyssella thessalonicensis
AGGCGAGCCAGTAGCCGCCCGAGGCCGCCACCTCCTCGATGAACACCAGCACCGGCACGTCCTTCTTGCGCGCGAGCTGGCGGACGCGGCGGAAGATCAGCGCCTCGTTCGGTTTCAGCGAGGCACTGAAGCGCATGGGCATCGAGCGCCGTGTGCACACGGCGGGCACGCACAAATCGGCGCTCGATCCGTTCCTGCCCGAGGATCCGCACGACGTGACGCGCCTCAAAGCGATCCAGGCCGAGGTGCACGAAAGCTTCAAGACGCTCGTGCGCTCGCGCCGCGGCAAGAAGCTGCGCGCGGCCGAGGACCAGCTGTTCAACGGCGATTTCTGGACCGGCCGGCGCGCGCAGGAGCTCGGCCTCATCGACGGCCTCGGTGATCTTCGCGCCGTGATCATGGACCGTTTCGGCCAGGACGTGCGCATCCAGCCGGTCGGCGAGCGCGTCGGCTGGCTGCGGCGCCGGCTCGGCGTGCGCGCCGAACGCGAGACGCCGGAGCTCATCGGCGCCAGCTTCGCCGCCGGCCTCATCGCGACGCTCGAAGAACGCTTCCTCTGGTCGCGGTTTGGGCTGTAGCGTCGCGTGACCGGCGAACCGAAGGACTTGCGAACGGGCGGCGAAGATGATGAACAGGAGGCGCAGAGTAAGGACGATCGCGCGCCTTTGGCGCGCATAGCCGAACCTCGGCGTCCCTGCGCCTCCTGTGATCTTGCGAGCGCAATTTGATTTCCTTTTGGAAGATTCTCCTGCTCGTGCTCGTGATCGCCGGCGTCTGGGCGGGGGTCACGATCTACAAGCGCAGCCGGCGCCAGCGCGAGCTCGCGGAGGCGCGCGCCCGGCAGCCGCAGGCCCCGCTTGGGCACATCAAGACCGTCGCCTGTCGCGTCTGCGGCACATACGTGCCCGAGCACGGCGCGGCGCGCTGCGGGCGCGGCGACTGCCCGCTCTGAACCAAGCCGAGCCATGGACGCGATCAACGAGCATTGCGGCGTCGAGCGCGATGCGCGCGGCGTCGCGCGGCTCACGGTCAGGGATGCCGGCGCGCTCAACATCCTCGGCTCAGCCGTCATGGACGGCGCGCGCGCGGGTTTCGCGGCGCTGCAGAACGATCGCGCGATCCGCGCGGTCGTGCTTTCGGGGGCCGGCGATCGCGCCTTCATCGGCGGCGCCGACATCAAGGAAATGGGCGCGCTCGCGCCCGACACCGCCGCTGCCTTCATCACCCGGCTCCGCGATCTCTGCGAGGCGGTGCGGCAGTTTCCGGCGCCCGTGATCGCGCGCATCCACGGCTGGTGTCTCGGCGGCGGCCTCGAGCTCGCGGCCGCCTGCGATCTCCGTGTCGCGTCGAGCGCGGCTCAGTTCGGCATGCCCGAGGTGCGGCTCGGCATTCCCTCGGTGATCCACGCGGCGCTGCTGCCGCGCCTCGTGGGCTGGGGTCGCGCGCGCTGGCTGCTCCTGACCGGCGCCACGATCGATGCCGCGCGAGCCCACGAATGGGGGCTCGTCGACGCCGTCGCCGCACCGGCAGAGCTCGACGCGGCGGTCGAGGAGACGCTCGGCCACATCCTCGCCTGCGATCCCGCCGCGATCCGCGCGCAGAAAGAGCTGCTGCGCCGGTGGGAGGAGCTTCCGCTCGCGGACTCGATCGCGGTCAGCATCGAAGCCTTCCGTGAGGCCTTCGTCTCCGGGGCGCCCCAGCGCCTGATGCGCGATTTCCTCGCCGGCAAGCGCTCCGCCTAGCTCAGCTCCGCGCCGGTCTGCGCGCCACCACCTTGCGATAGAGGTGCCAGGTGGCGTGGCCGAGCACGGGGACGACGATGGCGAGACCGACGAGCGCGGGAATGGAGCCCAGCACGAGCCCGCCCGCCACGATCAGGCCCCAGGCCGCCATCGGCACCGGGTTGGCGCGCACCGCGCGCACCGAGGTCATCACCGCCGTGAGCAGGCCCACATCGCGGTCGAGCAGCATCGGGAAGGACACGACGCAGGTGGTCAGCACCAGGAGCGCGAAAAGGAAGCCCACGCCGATGCCGGCGACGATCATCGTCCAGCCCGCTCCGGTCGTGAACACGTCGCGGATGAAGCCGCCGATCGATTCGGGCGGAGCCGGTCCGAGCGTCAGCGCGTAGATGCCGTAGGCGGCACCCTGCCAGAGCAGGAAGACGCCGAGCAGCAGCAGGCCCAGGATCAGGATTGCGCCGAAGCGCGGCGAGCGGAACACGCCGAACGCATCGGCCCAGGAAACGACGTGTCCTTGCTCGCGCCGGCGGCTCATCTCGTAAAGGCCGATCGCGATGACCGGGCCGAGCAGCGCGAATCCCGCCGCCAGCGGGAAGATCAGCGGCACGAGGTCGTAGTCGAACGCGGCATAGGCGATGATGATGCCGAGGACCGGATAGATGAGGCAGAGGAAGATCACGTCGGTGCGATAGGCGCCGAAATCCTCGAGGCCTTTGCGCAGAACCTCCTTGATGTCCGCGAGCGTGATGCGCCGGACCGCGGGGACCGCCTGCGCGTCCTCGGCCCCCTGCACCGCGTGCGCGGCCGAGCCCACGGCGTGACCGGCGCCCTTCAGCTGGTGCCAGCCCCACTCGATCGGGTTCCGGATGTGTTGTTCCATGTTCGCTTCTCCCGAACCAGAGAGTTCGAGGGCCGCGGGGCCAAGCGTGGCTAGCGAAATTTTCCGCTGGTCACGAGGGAGCCGCGACCGCCACTCCCTTCAATATACGCCGGTGCGACATCTTCGTCTCGCGCCTTTTGGATAGAGCTATTCTTGGTCGTTTAACCTTGTCGTCCCCGCGAAAGCGCGCGAAAGCGGGGACCCATGCAGCAGCGCCACGGCGCGCGGGGTCGGCGATCTCGCCCGGCCTTGTCGCAACGCAAGAGCGTTGCTTACTTACGGCCGAATCGCGCTAGCGCGATTCGGCCGAAGCTCGGCCCTTGCCGAGCGTCTGGGTCTCCGCTTTCGCGGGGACGACAATGGGAGTGGGAGCGGAGGAAGGAGTCGCGGAGGTAGGCGCGGCACGTCCGTCGCCCGCCGCGGGCGGCAAGAGGTGCTCGATCGAGTTGGCGTAGTAGTCGAGCACGTGGCGGTTCGCTTCGTTGATGCGGAGGAGGCCGTCTTCCTCCTCGACGAGGTGGCGGATCTTGAGCATCTCGAGGCCGAGCGAGACCGCGTAGTCGCGATCGGAGCGCGGCAGATAGGTGATGGCACCGGCGCGGTCGAGCTCGCTCATGAGGTCGAGCGCCGCCGCCTTCACGTCGCCGCCGTCGAGCAGCAGCGTGCCGC
>SBBV01000252.1 GCA_005240015.1 Candidatus Odyssella thessalonicensis
CGCGCCGAGCCGCTGCTGCGAGCGCGCGATGAAGTCCTCGGTTGCGCCCACCCCCGCCCCTTCCCCGCGCCTCAGCGCGGCAGCTCGCTCGTCCCCATCAGGAACTCGTCGACCGCGCGCGCGCACTGGCGGCCTTCGCGGATCGCCCAGACGACGAGCGACTGGCCGCGGCGCATGTCCCCGGCCGCGAATACCTTCTCGACCGAAGTGCGGTAGTCGTTGGTGTTGGCGCGCACGTTGCCACGCGGGTCGAGCTCGACGCCGGACTGCTCGATCATGCCGGGACGCACGGCGCCCAGGAACCCCATCGCGAGCAGCACGAGATCGGCTTTCAGCTGAAACGCGCTGCCCGGGATTTCGCGCATCTCGGTGCGGCCGTCGGCGCCCTTCACCCATTCGAGCCGCGCGCATTCGAGCGCTTCCACTCTGTCCTTGCCGACCGCGCGCCTGGTCAAGACCGACCAGTCGCGCTCGCAGCCTTCTTCCTGCGAAGCGGAGGTGCGGAGCTTCAGCGGCCAATCGGGCCAGGAGAGGCCCTTGTTCTCGCGCTCGGGCGGCTTCGGCATGATCTCGAGCTGCGTGACCGACGCGGCCCCCTGGCGGATCGAGGTGCCGATGCAGTCCGAGCCGGTGTCGCCGCCGCCGATGACGATCACGTGCTTGTCCTTGGCCGTGATCGTGCCGCCGGGCGCGGCCTTGGCCTCGGCATCGCCGGCGACGCGCTTGTTCTGCTGGGTCAGGAAATCCATCGCGTAGTGGATGCCGGCGAGCTCGCGGCCCGGCACCTCAAGATTGCGCGGCCACTCGGCGCCGCCGGTCAGCACCACGGCGTCGTAGAGCCCGAGCAGCGACTTGAACGGGATCGTCTTGCCCACCTCGACGCCGGTGCGGAACTCCACGCCCTCGGCCGCCATCTGCTTCATGCGGCGGTCGATGATGTGCTTCTCCATCTTGAAGTCGGGAATGCCGTAGCGCAGCAGCCCGCCGATGCGGTCGGCCTTCTCGAACAGGGTCACGCCGTGTCCGGCGCGCGCCAGCTGCTGCGCCGCGGCCATGCCGGCCGGCCCCGAGCCCACGACCGCCACGCCCTTGCCCGTGCGCTTGGCCGGCACCTCGGGCACGACCCAGCCTTCGGCGAAGCCGCGGTCGATGATCGTGCACTCGATCGATTTGATCGTCACCGGGTTGTCGTCGATGTTGAGCGTGCAGGCTTCCTCGCACGGCGCCGGGCAGATGCGGCCGGTGAACTCGGGGAAGTTGTTGGTGGAGTGCAAGGTCTCGAGCGCGGTCCGCCACTGGTCGCGGTAGACCAGGTGGTTCCAGTCCGGGATCATGTTGTTGACCGGACAGCCCGAGTGGCAGAACGGAATCCCGCAATCCATGCAGCGCGCGGCCTGCGTCGAGCACGCCGCGTGCTCCATCGGCTTGATGAATTCCTTCCAGCTGGCCTTGCGCTTCTCGACCTTCTCGTAGGGCCGGTCCTGGCGCGCGATTTCCAGAAAGCCGGTCGGCTTTCCCATGGCTCACTCCAAATCGATCAAAAATTCGCGGACGCGGAGGCGAACAAAGTTTCACCACGAAGGCACGAAGACCACGAAGGAAAGGGATTCGCGCGCCAAAGGCGCACGAGAGAATCCCTCTTCGTGACCTTCGTGTCTTCGTGGTGAATTTTCACCTCCCCGCCTCCCCGGCTCCTGTTCACTTTCTTCACTCTGCCGCAGCGGCGCGCGCCACCTGGCGCTCGGCCTTCATCTCGAGCAGCGCGCGGCGGAAATCCTTGGGCACGATCTTGACGAAGCGCGTGACCGCGCGGCTCCAGTCGTCGAGGAGCGCCTTCGCGCGCGCGCTGCCCGTGTGCATGTAGTGGCGCTCGACGAGGATGCGCAGGCGCTCGGCGTCGAAGCGCAGCACGTCGCCCATGCCGTTGTCGGCGACGCTCGGCGAGCGCTGGCGCGGCTGCTCGGGGTCGTCCGCGTTGGCCGGGTCGGCCGGCACGACCGCCTCGAGGTCGACCATCGCCGTGTTGCAGAGATCGGCGAAGCGGCCGGCCGGGTCGTAGACATAGGCGATGCCGCCCGACATGCCGGCGGCGAAATTGCGGCCCGTGTCGCCGAGCACGGCGACGATGCCGCCGGTCATGTATTCGCAGCCATGGTCGCCGGTGCCCTCGACCACGGCGACGGCGCCGGAATTGCGCACCGCGAAGCGCTCGCCGGCGACGCCGTGGAAATACGCCTCGCCGGCGATGGCGCCGTAGAGCACCGTGTTGCCGACGATGATGTTTTTCGTGGGATCGCGCCTGGCCTCGGGCGGCTGTTTCACGACGAGGCGCCCGCCCGAGAGGCCCTTGCCCACATAGTCGTTGGCGTCGCCGATCAGCGTCATCGAGACGCCGCGCGCGAGCCAGGCGCCGAAGCTCTGCCCGGCCGTGCCGGTGAACCTGATCGAGATCGTGTCCTCGGCGAGGCCGTCATGGCCGTAGCGCTCCGCCACCTCGCCCGAGAGCATGGCGCCCACGGTGCGGTGGATGTTGCGGATCTCGCGCTCGATCCTGACCGGCTCGCCCTTCTCGAGCGCCGGCCCGGCCGCGGCGATCAGCTCGTGGTCGATCGCGCGGTCGAGGTGATGGTTCTGCTTCTCGCAATTGTAGGTCGCGACGCCCGGCTTGGCCGGCGGCTGGTAGAGCAGCTTCGAGAGATCGACGCCCTTGGCCTTCCAGTGATCGACGGCGCGGCGCATGTCGAGCTTGTCGACGCGGCCGATCATCTCGTCGAAGGTCTTGAAGCCCAACTGCGCCATCAGCTGGCGCACCTCCTCGGCCACGAAGAAGAAGTAATTGATCACGTGCTCGGGCGTGCCGGTGAAGCGCTTCCTCAACACCGGGTCCTGCGTCGCGATGCCGACCGGGCAGGTGTTCAAGTGGCACTTCCGCATCATGATGCAGCCGGCGGCGATCAGCGGCGCGGTCGCGAAGCCGAACTCGTCGGCGCCGAGCAGCGCGCCCACGACCACGTCGCGGCCGGTGCGCAGCCCGCCGTCGACCTGCACCGCGATGCGGCCCCTCAGCGCGTTCAGCACGAGCGTCTGCTGCGTCTCGGCGAGGCCGATCTCCCAGGGCGAGCCGGCGTGCGTCAGCGAGGTGAGCGGCGAGGCGCCGGTGCCGCCCTCGAAGCCCGCGATCGTCACGTGATCGGCGCGCGCCTTCGAGACGCCCGCCGCCACGGTGCCGACGCCGACCTCGGAGACGAGCTTCACCGAGATGCGCGCCTTGGGGTTCACGTTCTTCAAGTCGTGAATCAGCTGCGCGAGGTCCTCGATGGAGTAGATATCGTGATGCGGCGGCGGCGAGATCAGGCCCACACCCGGCGTGGAATAGCGCACGCGCGCGATGTTCTTGTCGACCTTGCGCCCCGGCAGCTGGCCGCCCTCGCCGGGCTTCGCCCCTTGCGCCATCTTGATCTGGAGGTCGTCGGCGTTGACGAGGTATTCGGCCGTGACGCCGAACCGGCCCGAGGCCACCTGCTTGATCGCCGAGCGTAGCGAATCGCCGTTGGCGAGCGGCTTGTAGCGGTCGCTCTCCTCGCCGCCCTCGCCGGTGTTGGACTTGCCGCCCATGCGGTTCATCGCGATCGCGAGCGTCGTATGCGCCTCGCGGCTGATCGAGCCGAAGCTCATCGCGCCGGTCGCGAAGCGCTTCACGATCTCCGCAGCCGGCTCGACCTCGTCGAGCGCCAGCGGCTTCTCGGCGAACTTCAGCTGCATCAAGCCGCGGATCGTCAACAGCCGCTCGTTCTGGTCGTTGATGAGCTTCGCGAACTCGCGGTAGCGGTCCGGCAGATTCCCGCGCACCGCGTGCTGCAGGTGCTTGATCGTCTCCGGCGTCCAGGCGTGGTCCTCGCCGCGCAGGCGATAGGCGTATTCGCCGCCGACATCGAGCATCGAGCGATAGATCGGGCTGTCGCCTTAGGCGGCGCGGTGGCGCGCCAGCGCCTCTTCGGCGATCGCGGTGAGATCGGCGCCCTCGATCGTGGTGGCGGTGCCGGTGAAGTACTTCTCGACGAACACCGAGGAGAGCCCGACCGCGTCGAAGATCTGGGCACCGCAATAGGACTGGTAGGTGGAGATGCCCATCTTGGACATCACCTTCAGAATGCCCTTCCCCACGCCCTTCAGATAATTCTTCTGCGCGGTGTATTCGTCGAGCTTCAAGCCGTTCCTGCTGCGGATGTCTTCGAGCGTCTCGAAGGCGAGATAGGGGTTGATCGCCTCGGCGCCGTAGCCGGCGAGCACGCAGAAATGATGCACCTCGCGCGCCTCGCCGGTCTCGACGACGAGGCCGGTGCGCGTGCGCAGGCCCTGGCGGATCAGGTGATGATGCACCGCCGCCGTCGCGAGCAGCGCCGGGATCGGCACGCGCTCGGACGACACCGCGCGGTCGGAGAGGATCAGGATGTTGTTGCCGTCGAGCACCGCCTCGGTGGCGCGGCCGCAGACGCGCTCGAGCGCACCCTCGAGCCCCTTGGCGCCGGAGAGCACGGGCCAGGTCGTGTCGATCGTGTAAGTGCGGAAGCCGGCGCTCACCAGGGTCTCGATCGCGCGGATCTTCTCGAGATCGGCGTTGGTGAGGATCGGCTGCGCCACTTCGAGCCGGTAATGCGTGCCGGCCTGGTGGCCGAGCAGGTTCGGCCGCGGGCCGATCATCGACACCAGCGACATCACCAGCTCTTCGCGGATCGAATCGATCGGCGGGTTCGTCACCTGCGCGAAGTTCTGCTTGAAGTAGGTGTAGAGCAGCTTCGGCTTCTTCGAGAGCACCGAGATCGGCGTGTCGGTGCCCATCGAGCCGACCGGATCGTCGGCGTCCTTCATCAGCGGCTCGAGGAAGAACTGGAGATCCTCCTGCGTGTAGCCGAAGGCCTGCTGGCGGTGCAGCAGCAAGGCGGGATCGTTGGTGCGCGCCGGGCCCGGCGCATCCTCGGGCTCGGGCAGCGCCTCCAGCTTGAACTGCGTCGCCTTGAGCCAGTCGTCGTAGGGATGCTCCTCGGCCAAGGTGCGCTTGATCTCGGCGTCGTCGATGATGCGGCCCTGCTCCAAGTCGATGAGCAGCATCTTGCCGGGCTGGAGCCGCCATTTGTGGACGATGCGCTCCTCGGGCACAGGGAGGACGCCGGCCTCGGACGCCATGATCACGTGGTCGTCGTCGGTGACGAAGTAGCGCGCGGGGCGCAACCCGTTGCGGTCGAGCGTGGCGCCGATCTGGCGCCCGTCGGTGAACGCGATCGCGGCCGGCCCGTCCCAGGGCTCCAAGAGGGCCGCGTGATATTCGTAGAACGCGCGCCGCTGCGGATCCATGAGCGTGTGGCCGTGCCACGCCTCGGGGATCAGCATCATCATCGCGTGCGCGAGCGAGTAGCCGCCGGCGACCAGCAGCTCGAGCGCATTGTCGATGCAGGCGGTGTCCGACTGCCCGTGCGGGATGATCGGCCACATCTTGTCGAGATCGGCGCCGAGCAGCTCCGATTCCATCGAGCCGCGCCGCGCCGCCATCCAGTAGGTGTTGCCGCGCACCGTGTTGATCTCGCCGTTGTGCGCGAGATAGCGATAGGGATGCGCGAGCCGCCAGGAGGGGAACGTGTTGGTCGAGAAGCGCTGGTGCACCAGCGCGAGGGCCGATTCGGTGATCGGGTTGCGGAGGTCCTGATAGAAGCTGTCGACCTGGTGCGCGAGCAGGAGGCCCTTGTAGACGACCGTGCGCGACGAGCAGGACGGGATGTAGAGATCGCGCATCCCCTTCCGCCCCTCCTTCGAGGGGAATTCGCGCGCGCTGTTGAGCGTCTGCTTGCGGATCACGACGAGCTTGCGCTCGAACGCATCCTGGTCCTTGAGCCTCGGGTTGCGCGCGATGATCGCCTGGCGGATCGTCGGCATGGTCTCGAGCACGCGCTCGCCGAGGCCGGTGGTGTCGATCGGCACGTCGCGCCAGCCGAGCAAGGTCTGCCCCTCCACCGCGACGTAGCGCTCGAAATGCTGGATCGCGAGGTCGCGCGCCTTGGGATTGCGCGGCAGGAAGCACATGGCGACGCCGTAGCGCCCCGGCGGCGGCAGAAGGATGCTGTTCCTGGCCGCCCAGTCGCGTAAGAGCGCGTCCGGGATCTGGATCAGGCACCCGGCCCCGTCGCCCACCAGAGGATCGGCGCCGACCGCGCCACGGTGGTCGAGGTTCAGCAGGATCTCGATGCCGCGCCGGATGATGTCGTGCGATTTCCGGCCCTTGATGTTGACGACAAAGCCGACGCCACACGCATCGTGCTCGTTGCGCGGGTCGTAGAGGCCTTGGGCGGGCGGCAAGCTCATCGGCATTCCCGTCGGCATGAGTGGGCCCGGCCGGATTGAGGCAAAATCCGGGCCGCAG
>SBBV01000624.1 GCA_005240015.1 Candidatus Odyssella thessalonicensis
GATCTGGGCCGCCTGCTTGCTGACGGTCCAGTCGACCAGCTTCTTGGCGGCGTCGAGATTCTTGGTGCCCTTGACGATGGCGGTGGCCTCGATCTCCCAGCCGTTGTTCTTCGGCACCGCGATCTCGATCGGCGCACCCTTGGTCTTCTCGCTGGCGGCGCGCATGTCGAGGCAGAGGCCGATGACGCGCTCGCCGCGCGCGGCCTGCACGCAGGGCGCGGAGCCCGAATGCGTGTAGTTGGAGACGTTCTGGTGGAGCTTGTCCATGAACTCCCAGCCCGCCTTCTCGCCCATGCTCTGCAGCCAGGCCGAAACCATGAGATAGCCGGTGCCCGACGAGGCCGGGTTCGGCATCACGATCATGCCCTTGTATTCGGGCTTGGTGAGATCCGCCCACTGCTTGGGCTGCGTCACCTTCTTGGCGGCGCCTTCCTTGTTGTTGAAGACGATGACCGAAGCATAGGCGTCGATGCCGGTCCACATCTTGGGATTCTTGGAATCGACGTAGATGGGCTTCAGCATGTTGGCGCCCTTGGGCGTATAGCCCAAGAGCATGCCCTGCTGATCGAACAGCGCGATCGAGGACACCGAGACGCCCCAGATCACGTCGGCCTTGGGGTTGGCCTTCTCGGCGAGAACCCGCGCCGTGATGACGCCGGTGGAATCGCGCACCCAGACGATCTCGACGCCGGGCGTCGCCTTCTCGAAGGCTTCCTTGAGCGGCTTCAGCTGCTCGTTCTCGAGCGCCGTGTAGACCGTGAGCTTGGTCTGCGCCGCGGCTGCGCCGGCGAATACCAGCGCAAGCGCGGTGACCGCCGCACCGGTGTGCAGCAGCAATGAGCGTCGTAGCATGTGGTCCTCCTCCTGACGTGTCCCTGACGCGCTGCGAACGCCTCGTGGAATGGCATTCGCAGTGCCCCGCCGTTTAGCCTAGCAATGTTGCAGGCGTGTTGCCATGCCCGCTCCGTTCTCCCCGGCGCCGGCTACGCCGGCCAGGGCAGCGAATAGGTGCGGACATTGGTGAAGCTCTTCATGGCCTCCCACACGCCCTCTTTGTAGCCGAGTCCCGAATCCTTGATGCCGCCGAACGGCGACATCTCGATGCGGTAGCCCGGGACCTCCCATACATTGACCGTGCCGACGTCGAGCTCGCTGATGAAGCGCGTGATGTAGTCGAGCCGCTGCGTGCACACGCCCGACGACAGCCCATAGGCCGTCGAGTTTGACACGCGAATCGCGTCGTCGATGTCCTTGACGCGGATCATCGGAATCACCGGCCCGAAGGTCTCCTCGCGGACCAGCTCGCAATCGAACGGCACCTTGTCGACGACGGTGGGCGAATAGAGGGCGCCCTTTCGGATGTTGCCGTAGAGCAGCGCGGCGCCTCTCCCGACCGCATCGTTGACGCGCCGCTCGAAGGTCATCGCCGCCCTTTCGTGGATGACGGTGCCGAGGTCGGTCGTGGGATCCTTGGGGTCGCCGTATTTGATCTTCCGGGCGCGCGCGAGCACCTCCTGCGCGAACGCATCGGCGATGCTCTCGATCACGAGGATGCGCTTCACCGCCGTGCAGCGCTGGCCCGAGTTCTTCGTGGCGCCGGCCACCGCGAGCTCGGCCGCTTTGCCGAGATCGGCATCTTCCATCACGATCAGCGGATCGTTGCCGCCGAGCTCGAGCACGATGCGCCGGTAGCCGGCCTTGGCCGCGATGTATTTGCCGACCGGGACGCTGCCGGTGAAGGTGATCAGATCGATGTCGGGATCGATGATCATCGCATCGCCGAATTCGCCGGGGAGGCCAGTCACCACCGAGAGCATCTCGGCCGGCAGCCCCGCCTCATAGAGCACGTCGGCGAGCAGCAGGCAGGTAAGCGGCGTCAGCTCCGTCGGCTTCACGACGACGCGGTTGTTGGTGGCGATCGCAGGCGCGATCTTGTGCGCCACCATGTTGAGCGGGTGGTTGAACGGCGTGATCGCGCTGATGCAGCCGATGAGCGGCACGCGCGTGGTGTAGATGCGCCGCGCCTTGCCGTGCGGAGTGATGTCGCAGGAGAAGACCTCGCCGTCGTCGCGGATCGCGAGCTGGCCCGCGAGCGAGAACACGTCGTAGGCGCGGCCTACCTCGTAGGCCGAGTCTTTCATGCAAAGGCCGGATTCGGCGGTGATCAGCGCCGCGATCTCGTCGCGCCGGGCGGCCAGCGTCTCGGCCGTGGCCATCAGGATCTTCTGCCGCTCGTAGCGCGTGAGCTTCGGCCTGAACGCCTTCCCCGCCGCGAAGGCCTGGCGCGCGTGCTCGGCGCGCCCCTTCGGCACGGTGCCGACGACCTCGCCGGTGTAGGGATCGCGCACTTCGATGCGCTCGGCGGTGTCGACCTTCTTGCCGGCGATGCGCATCGCCTCGTCGCGGACGCGCGGCGGTTTCAGCAGAACGTTCATCGCGGAGTGATCCTCGTTCGTTGGGTCGCGCCCGCCATCACGCCGCCTGCACGCGGTTGAGCGCCGCGTCGAACACGTCGAAATTCCGGAGGCGCGCGCCGGCCGGAAGATCGCAGCGGCGGTTGACGATCAGCGGAACCTTCTGCTCGGACACCCCGCCGTGGGAGCGCAGCGGTTCCTTGAGTTGCGAGAGATCGTGGCGCGCGACGCTGGTACCGATCACCTTGTGCTTGGTCGAGATCACCACGATGTCGCCCATGCGGTCCTCCGGAAGCTCGAAGCGCCGGCAGGCGTCCGCGCGATCGAGCGCGAGCTCGA
>SBBV01000475.1 GCA_005240015.1 Candidatus Odyssella thessalonicensis
CGCCTGGAAGAGCTGCGCCGCTGTTCGCCTGGCTGCGCGAGCACGTGCATGGCAAGGCCTCGCTGCTCTCGACGCAGGAGCTGCTCGCCGAGGCCACCGGCCAGCGCCTCGGCACCGCCGCGTTCAAGGCGCATTTGGCGCGGCGCTATGGGGTTTAGCGCCACCGGCGCACTCGGCGCAGTTGACGCAGCGCGGTGCTGGGTCTAACCCCCGGGCTGCAGGGGCGCATCTCCCAGCGAAAGCGACGAGTTTGCGCCCCTAAACCGTTGATCTTCATAGAATAAACGGCGAAGCTCGGAGGATGGCCGAAATCCGCTACATCAGCACCCGCGGCCGCGCCCCGGCGTTGGGGTTCGAGGACGTGTTGCTCGCGGGCCTTGCGCGCGACGGCGGACTTTATGTGCCCGAGCGCTGGCCGGCGCTCACGGCAGGCGATCTCGCCGCGCTTAGCGGCTTGCCCTATGCCGAACTCGCGGCGCGCATCGTGCAACCCTTCGTCGGCCGAGCGATTTCCGAGAGCGATCTCGCATCGCTCGCCTCGGCCGCGTACGGCAACTTCGATCATCCCGATGTGGCGCCGCTGGTGGCGCTCGGGAGGGGCGAATTTCTGCTCGAGCTCTTCCACGGCCCCACCTTTGCATTCAAGGATTTCGCGCTGCAGCTCGTGGGGCGCCTCTTCGACCATGTGCTGAAGCGGCGCGGCGAGCGCATCACGATCTTGGGCGCCACGTCGGGCGACACCGGCTCGGCCGCGATCGCGGCGCTGGCGGGCCGCGCCGCCGTCGACGTCTTCATTCTCCATCCCAAGGGGCGCGTCTCGGAGGTGCAGCGCCTGCAGATGACGACGGTCGACGCGCCCAACGTCCACAACATCGCGATCGAGGGCACCTTCGACGACTGCCAGGACCTCGTGAAGGCCGCGTTCAACGATCTCGCGTTGCGCGATGCATTGAAGCTCTCGGCCGTGAACTCGATCAACTGGGGCCGCATCGCGGCGCAGATCGTCTACTACGTCTGGGTCGCGCTGAAGCTCGAGGCGCACGAGCGCGGCCTCGCATTCGCGGTGCCGACCGGAAATTTCGGCAATGTCTATGCCGGCTACGCCGCCCGCCAGATCGGCCTGCCGGTCACGCAGCTCATCGTCGGCTCGAACCGCAACGATATCCTGACGCGCTTTTTCGAGGAGCGCGCGATGGAGATGCGCGCGGTCGAAGCCAGCTTCTCGCCGAGCATGGACATCCAGGTGTCGAGCAATTTCGAGCGCCTGCTTTTCGACCTGCTCGGCCGCGACGGCGCCGCGGTCACCGCCGCCATGGCCGAGTTCCGCCGCACCGGCCGCATGCCGATCTCGGAAGCGGCCTGGCGGAAGGCGCGCGATCTCTTCTCCGCCGCGCGTTTCAGCGACCAGGAGACGCTGGCTTGGATCCGCCGCATGCGTGACGAGACGGGCCGTCTCGTCGATCCGCATACGGCGATCGGCATCGCCGCCGGGCGCGCCAAGCGGCGCGCTGCAGACGTCCCGCTGGTGGCGCTCGCCACCGCGCATCCGGCCAAGTTCGGCATGGCGGTGAAGCAGGCGCTCGGCGACGAGCCGCCGCTGCCGCCGGCGCTGGCGGATCTTGCGAAACGCCCCGAGCATTGCGTGACGCTGCCCAACAGCGCAGCGGCGCTGTTCGAGCATCTCCGCGCGAATGCGGGCAAGCCGCGCGCCGCCAAGCTGGCAACGATCCGCGGTGCCGCATGACGGTGCGGGTCACCAAGCTTCCGAACGGGCTCACCGTCGCCTCCGACCGCATGGAGCAGGTCGAGACCGTGTCGGTCGGCGTCTGGGTGCAGGTCGGCACGCGGTACGAGGCGGCCGAGGTCAACGGCGTCTCGCACATCCTCGAGCACATGGCGTTCAAGGGCACGAAGCGCCGCTCGGCGCGCGCGATCGCCGAGGAGATCGAGGCGGTGGGCGGCCACTTGAACGCCTATACCGGCCGCGAAGGCACCACCTACTTTGCCAAGGTGATGAAGGAAGACATCGGGCTGGCGCTCGATATCATCGCCGACATCCTGCAAAACTCCGTGTTCGATCCCGAGGAGCTGCGGCGCGAGCGCGAGGTGGTGCTGCAGGAGATCGGCCAGGCGCGCGACACGCCCGACGACATCATCTTCGATCATTTCCAGGAAACCGCTTTTCCCGATCAGCCGCTCGGCCGCCCGGTGCTCGGCACCGAGAAAACGGTGACGGCGATGAAGCGCGAGGCGCTGCTGGCGCACATGGCGCGGCACTATCACGCCGAGAGCATGATCCTCTCCGCCGCCGGGAAGCTCGATCACGACTGGCTGGTCGAGCAGGCGAAGACGCTGTTCCAAGGCCTCGCGCGCGGCACGGCGCCCGCGCCGGTCCCCGCGCGCTACAGCGGGGGCGAATTCCGCGGCGACAACGACCTCGAGCAGGTCCACCTCGTGCTCGGCTTTCCCGGCCTGCCGCTCGGACATCGCGACTGGTTCGCACTCGCGGCGCTCTCGATGGTGCTCGGCGGCGGCATGTCCTCGCGCCTCTTCCAGGAAGTGCGCGAGAAGCGCGGGCTCGTCTATTCGATCTACAGTTTCCACGCCGGCTTCGCCGACAGCGGACTCTTCGGCGTCTACGCCGGGACCGGCGAAAAGAGCCTTCGCGAGCTGACGCCGCTCGTCTTCGAGCAAGTGGCGGGGATGGCGGAATCGGTGGCGCCCGAAGAGCTTGCGCGCGCCAAGGCGCAGCTGCGCGCCGACGTGTTGATGTCGCTCGAGAGCACGCATGCGCGCGCCGAGCAGATCGCGCGCCAGCTCACGATCTACGGCCGCATCCTGCCACCCGAGGAGCTCACCGCCGAGATCGAGAAGGTCGACAATGCCGCGCTGGCGCGCTGCGCGGCGCACGTGCTGAAAGGCCCGCTCACCGTTGCGACGATGGGGCCCGCGAAGAAGCTCGAGAGCTACGAGAAGCTCGTGGCGCGCCTCGGCTCAAGCTGACTCGTCTTCTTTGGCGCGCGCACGCTCCGCCGCCGAAAGTGCCACGTGGTACGCGAATCCTGCCAGCCAGCCGCAGGGCAACGTGATGACCATGCCCAGGAAGCTGAACGACAGTGCGAGCAATGCCTGCCAGAGCGCCGCGAACGTGACGTGGGCACCCGGCTGAAGCGCCGCGCCGACGAAGACCAGCACGACGAACACCGGACCAGCGACGAGGCCGACCAGCGTGCCGTCGGCGAAGGTCGAGATGTGCCAGCCGTGGATCCTCCGGATCGAGAGCAGCGTCGCCGCGAGGGCGCCCGCCAGGACCATGAACCAGCCGCCCGCCGGGCCGGCGCGCGGCAGCGTCAGCACGATCGAGGCGGCAAATCCCACGCTCGCGCCGATCGCGGCGCTCAGCAGAAATCGCGCGATCCACGGAAGGGAAACCGCGAACTCGCCTTGCGGCTTCGGCAGGCCTCGCTCGGGCCCGGCCGGCTGTTCGTCGTGCATCACCGCATGAAGCTGCCGAACTTGCGGCCGTTCTTGCGCGGGCCGGAGACGAGCACCCACCAGGCGCCGGCCGCGACGCCCCAGATCGCGTTCATCACCGCAATGTAGATGATCCGCACCGCCGGTCCTTGTTGTAGCGCCGGCGAGAAAAAGAGCACGAGGGCGGCCGTCGCGAGCAGCCCGATGATGATGCCCTTGAGCCACCACAAG
>SBBV01000344.1 GCA_005240015.1 Candidatus Odyssella thessalonicensis
ATGCCAGACGATCTCGGGCTTCTTGCCGCTCGCCATTTCGAGCGCCGCGGCCATGTCGTTCTCGCGATTGCTGCCCGGAAAGAGGACGATGGCGGCTTTCATGCGACCCGCGCGCTCCGTTTCATGTGCTCAAGGCGCGCCGTCACCGCGCCATAGGTCGCGACGCAATACGGCACGCAATAAGTAAGCGCGATCTTCCACGCGACCAAGTGGGTGCCCGTGACCAAAGCGTCGCCCTGGTTGATGAGGTTCAGGATCGTGCCGACGATGGCGGCGAGGATCAGCGAGCGGCGCACGATGCCGCGCTCGAAGATGATGGCGGCGAGGCTGGGGCGATGGAGGCCCTCGGCGGTCACTGTGCCGCGAGGGCGGTTTCGCCCTCGACCTCGACCGAGTAGTTCTCGATGATCATGTTGGCCAGCAGCTTCTCGCACATGGCCGAGACGCGCCGCTTGGCCTGGGCGGGATCGGTGTCGCTGAGCTTGATCTCGATGAACTTGCCCTGGCGCACCTCGTCGACGCCGTCGAAGCCCAGATGCGAGAGCGCGGTCTGGATCGCCTTCCCTTGCGGATCGAGCACGCCGTTCTTCAAGGTAATGTGGACTTTGGCTTTCAATGCGTTCTTCCTCTTTGTCGTTCCCGCGAAAGCGGGAACCCACCTCGCCGCGGCACCGTCGGTCCGCTTTGCGGACCTTACTGCCGAATCGCGCTTAGCGCGATTCGGCGGAAGCTCGGCTCCCGCCGAGCGTCTGGGTCCCCGCTTTCGCGGGGACGACAACTTCGGTCAATGCATGCTCGTGCCGCCCTTGATGTCCTGCACGTTGGCTTCGGGCAAAATTCCGAGGCGCCGCGCCACTTCCTGATAAGCCTCGGCGACGCCGCCCAAGTCGCGGCGGAAGCGGTCCTTGTCCATCTTCTCGTTGGTCTTCAAGTCCCAGAGCCGGCACGAATCGGGCGAGATCTCGTCGGCCAGCACGATGCGCATCATGTCCTGGTCGTCGTAGAGCCGGCCGAACTCGAGCTTGAAGTCGATGAGGCGGATGCCGACGCCCAGGAACAGCCCAACCAGGAAGTCGTTGATGCGCAGTGCCAGCGCCATGATGTCGTCGAGGTCCTGGGTCGAGGCCCAGCCGAACGCGGTGATGTGCTCCTCCGACACCATCGGATCGCCGAGCTTGTCGTTCTTGTAATAGAACTCGATGATCGAGCGCGGCAGCGCCGTGCCCTCCTCGAGGCCGAGGCGCTGCGAGAGCGAGCCCGCCGCCACGTTGCGCACCACCACCTCGAGCGGGATGATCTCGACCTGCTTGATCAGCTGCTCGCGCATGTTGAGCCGGCGCACGAAATGCGTCGGGACGCCGATCTCGCCGAGCTTCATCATGATGTATTCGGAGATGCGGTTGTTGAGCACCCCCTTGCCGGTGATGGTGCCGCGCTTCTGATTGTTGAACGCGGTCGCATCGTCCTTGAAGTACTGGACGATGGTGCCGGGCTCAGGCCCCTCGAACAGGATCTTGGCCTTGCCTTCGTAGATGCGTCTGCGTCTGCTCATGTCGCGCTCTTGGCGGATTTGCCGACGCCAAGGGAAAGCGCCGCGGCGGGCGTGGAGGCGGCGATACGCCAGTCTATATCAGGCACCCCGGGCGGAAACAATCTGAGCCCCTTGTCGCGGGCCGACGCCATCCACAAGGCGATAGGCGCCCGGCCGCGGCAGGCCCGCGGCGAACAGCCAGACGGGACGGGCGTCGGTGCGTTCGACCGACGGCAGCGCGACGAGCGCGCTCGACGAGGTGCCGAAGCCGATCGCGGTCTCGATCGCGAGCGCCGAGTCGGGGCCGGCACCCGGCGATTCCTCGCGCGCGGATAGAAGCTTTTCCCAGCTCCGCCACTCGTCGCGCTCGGGATCGGGCGCCGGCGCCGCTTCGAAACGCGGCAGATAGAGGCGGATGCGCGGGCTCGCAAGATCGGAAAGATCGTGCGCGGTCAGCATCGAGACGCCCTCGGGCACCGGGAAGACCTCGACGCGGCGGCGGCCGCCGCCCTTCGCTTCGTTGCGCAGCCAGAACGCGTCGCGATTGTCGGCCACGAAGAGGTTGAACGCGCGATAGGCGCGGCCGTCGAGATCGGCCAGCGCGGCCGCCGCGTCGGCGGCATCCGCGTGATCGAGCGCCTCCAGTACGAGCTCGCCGCGCGAGCGCAGGCCCGGCGCCGGCCCCAGGCTGCCGGGCCGGTTGAGCGCACCGGCGACGACGCCGTAATCGTTGAGGCCGAGCCAGCTGCCGCCCGCGAGCTCGTCGAGGCCGGCCACGACCTCGGGCCGGTCGGGCCAGTGCCGCGCCGGCGGCTTCCAGGGGCGCGACAGCATCTCGTCGCGATTGGCACCGAGGATCAGCGGCCACTCGTGGTCGGGCCGCCGCAGGAAAATGACGCTGCACATGCGCGACGCATAGCACTGGAAACGGGTAGCGACTATATAAGCGCGTCTTGGACGCCGGCCGAGGCCGGCTTTGCGCCGGCACGGCCGGCATGCATGGAGCACGCGATGTCGACCTTCGACGAACGGCAAAAAGGCTTCGAGAAGAAATACGAGAAGGATCAGGAGCTTCAGTTCAAGGCCCAGGCCCGGCGCAATCGCCTGCTTGGCCTCTGGGCCGCCGAGCTGATGGGTATGAAGGGCGATGCCGCCGATGCCTATGCCAAGGAGGTCGTCAAGGCCGATTTCGAGAAGCCGGGCGAGGACGACGTCTTCGACAAAGTCATGAGTGACTTCAAAGCGAAGGGCGTCGGCCAGAGCGAGCACCAGGTCCGCCGCAAGATGGACGAGCTCCTGGGCGTGGCCAAGCAGCAGATCATGACCGAGGTGAAGCCGTAGCGCGCCTGGTCCTCGGCCGAAGACGCGGCGAGCCCTCGTCCTGCCTCCAGCCTTCGAGGCGCAACGAACGCGACGCTCGGCAAGTGCCGAGCTTCCACCAAATCGCGCCAGGCGCGATTTGGCCGGAGCAACGCCCTTGCGTTGCGACGCGCACCTCAGGATGAGGCTCTGCAATTGTTTGCAAGAAAACAGCCTCATCCTGAGGTGCGCGGCGAACGCGCCTTCGCGTTCGCCAAGCCTCGAAGGATGGAAGAAGGTACGGGCCTATCCGCGCGCACGTGGCCGGCCGGAGCGCCTTCAACTCGCCGCCGCCGGCGGCACGACGATCTCGGTCCAGCGGTCGATCGCGGCGGCGGCTTCGGTCGCGAACTCGGCGAACACGGTCAACTGATCGGGTGCCGGCAGATCGACATGGCCGGTGATCTCGCCGTCGCGGAACACCAGATTGATTCCGACCTTCTTCGCAAGGCGGCGCATCGGCTCGTTTTCGGGCAGGCACAGCATGTAGAGATCGCGCACATTGCGATTGCGCGCCACGACGACGGCCTGCGCCATGAGCCGCGTCGCGACGCCCTGGCGCTGCCAGGACTTCTCGACCGAGACCGCGAACTCGGCGGCACCCGGCCGCAGCCACGGCGTCCCGGCGCCGGCAAAGTCGGCGGTGCCCGGCCGCGGCACCGAAAGCTGCACCACCGCGCGCAGGACGCCGTCGTCGAACAGGCCGACATTCCAGGAATGGGCCCAGTCGATCGAATCGACGTAACGACGGACCGCTTCGTCGCGCAGCAGCATGCCGCCGAAACGCAGCCGCCGGTCGTTGGTGTCGAGTCGCAGCAGATGATCGGCGAGCAGCGTCCGCTCGGTCGGCAGGAGCTTGCGGGTCTGAGCCATTGCGTCCTCGCGCTCTCGTTTCGATTTCCGGCACCGTCGGACGCTTCGCTTCCCGGACACCGATTCGTCTTCTTGTTTTCGCGCGACCTCGCCTTTATGCCGCGGGGCCGGCCGCTCGGCTTCGCTCACAAGCGATATATGTTGCAACGCAGCATAGTCAAGCGGGATCCCACATTAAATCCATGTTACGATTAGGGAAAATTCCCCTCGTAGCAATCAAGCCGCGCACGAGATGAGCAGCATGAGAGACCTCTCACTGGCGCGCGGAACGGGCTTGCGGCCGATGCACGCCACGGCGCCTGCATGCGCGCCTAGTGTGTCGGCATGAGCGAGCCGCCGATCCTGTCCCTGCGCGACGTCACCGTCGGCTTCGGCGGCGCGTCGCTGTTCTCGGGCATCGAGCTGCACGTGGCGCGCGGCGACCGCGCCGCCCTCGTCGGCCGCAACGGCTCGGGAAAATCGACCTTGATGAAGACCGTCACCGGCGCGATCGAGCCCGACGGCGGCTCGATCTATGCCGAGCCCGGCTTGCGCATCGCGTGGCTCGAGCAGGAGCCGCGCTTCGCGCCTGGTATCACCGTCTCCGAATACGTCGCCGCCGGCACGCAGCCCGGCTATGCGGTCGACGCCATCCTCGCAGAGGTCGGGCTCGATGGCAGCCGCGAGCTCATGACTCTTTCAGGAGGCGAAGGACGGCGTGCCGGACTGGCACGCGTGTTCGCGGCGCCGCCTGATCTGCTGCTGCTCGACGAGCCCACCAACCATCTCGATCTCGCGATGATCGAGTGGTTGGAGGCGCGCCTCCTCGCGTTCCGCGGCGCGCTGATCGTGGTCAGCCACGACCGCGCGTTCCTGAGCAACGTCACCAACCGCGTTTTCTGGATCGACCGCGGCAAGCTCCGCACCGCCGAGCGCGGCTTCACGCATTTCGAGGAGTGGCGCGAGGAGGTGCTGCGCGCCGAGGAGAGGGCGCTCGAGAAGCTCGACGCCAAGCTCGCTGCCGAAGCGCATTGGCTCGTCTACGGCATTACGGCGCGCCGCCGGCGCAACCAGGGCCGCATGGAGCGCTTGGAGCAGATGCGCGCGATACGCGCAACGCTGATCGGCGGCCGCGGCAAGATGAAGCTGGAGGCGAAGGAGGGCGAGTCGAAGAGCCGCATGGTCGTCGACGCCACCGGCCTCGCCAAAAGCGTGCTGCGGGCGGACGGCGGGGGGCGCGTCCTGATCAAGGATTTCTCGACCCTGATCCTCCGCGGCGACCGCGTGGGCATCGTCGGACCCAACGGCGCCGGCAAGACCACGCTGATCAGGATGCTGGTGGGCGAGCTCGAGCCCGATCAGGGGCGGATCCAGATCGCGAAGCATCTCGCGCTCGCCTATTTCGACCAGCGCCGCCAGCAGCTCGATCCCAAGAAGACGCTGCGCGAGGTGCTCGTGCCGCAGGGCGGCGACAGCGTGTTCGTGCAGGGCCGCCCGCGCCATGTGCGCGCCTATTTGAAGGACTTCCTGTTCGATCCGCGCCAGGCCGAGAGCCCGACCGGGACGCTATCGGGCGGCGAGCGCAACCGGCTCTTGCTGGCCAAGATCCTGGCGACGCCGGCCGATCTCCTCGTGCTCGACGAGCCCACCAACGACCTCGATCTCGAAACCCTCGATCTTTTAGAGGAGATGCTCGCCGACTATCCCGGCACGCTCATCGTCGTCAGCCATGATCGCGACTTTCTCGACCGCGTCGCGACGAGCGTGCTGATGAGCGAAGGGGACGGCCGCTGGATCGA
>SBBV01000088.1 GCA_005240015.1 Candidatus Odyssella thessalonicensis
CCCCGAGCGCGAAGTCGACGCGCTCCTCTCCAGCATTTCCGACGGCTTCGTCGCCGTCGACAATGACTGGCGCTTCACGCACGTCAACGCCGCCGCCGAGCGGATGTGGCGGGTCAAGGCGAGCGATCTCATCGGCCGGACGATCTTCGACGCGCTCAAGGTCGATCCCAGCAATCCCTTCCAGCCCAACTACCTCGAATCGAAGCGCACCGGCGAGCCCACCGCGTTCAGCGCCTATTCGACGATCTTCGGCATCTGGCTCGAAGTGCGCGGCTATCCGCACCCCGCCGGCTACACGATCTTCTTCCGCGACGTCTCCGAGGAGCGGCGCGCGCATCGCGCGCTGCTCGAAAGCCAGCGCAGGCTCGAAGCTCTGCAGCGGACCAACCGACGCATCTTCGAGACCACGCTCGATCTGATCCTCGTCGTCGATCGCCGCGGCAACATCATCCAGTTGAGCCCCAGCGTGTGGCCGCTGCTGGGATACCGGCCCGAGGAGCTGATTGGCCGCAACGCCGCCGAGTACCTCTATCCCGACGACCTCGAGCGCACGCGCAGCGAGATGCGCATGGCGCGCAAGGGCCACCTGATGCGCAACTTCGACAGCCGCTACGTGCACAAGGATGGCCGCGTGGTGCCGTTCACCTGGACCGGCATCTGGTCGGAAGCGGATCAGCAGCACTTCTTCATCGGTCGCGACATGACCGAGCGCAACGCGCAGGACGAGCGCCTGCGCCGCGCGCAGCGGCTCGAGGCGATCGGCCAGCTCACCGGTGGCATCGCGCACGACTTCAACAACCTGCTCACGGTCGTAATCGGCAATCTCGATCTCCTGCAGGAGCAGGTCGCCGGCGACGCGCGGGCCGTCGACCACGCCGCGCGCGCGCTCAAGGCTGCCACGCGCGGCGCTGCGCTCACGCGCCAGTTGCTCGCCTTCGCCCGTCGCCAGGCGCTCGACGCCCGGGTGCTCGACGTGAACGAGCGCGTGGCGGCGACCATGGATCTGCTGCACCGCACGCTCGGCGAAGAGATCGAGATCACGACCGCGCTCGATCCCGAGCTGTGGCCCGCGGTCGCCGATCCGGCGCAGCTCGAATCGACGATCGTCAACCTCGCCATCAACGCGCGCGACGCCATGCCCCAGGGCGGCCGCCTCATGATCGAAACCGCGAACAGACGGATCGACGAGATCTATGCCGCGCGGAATTTCGATGCGGCGCCGGGCGACTACGTGATGCTCGCGGTGTCCGACACCGGCATCGGCATGACACCCGAGGTGCAGGCGCGCGTGTTCGAGCCGTTCTTCACGACCAAGCCCACCGGCAAGGGCACCGGGCTCGGCCTCAGCATGGTCTACGGCTTCGTGCGCCAGCTGCAGGGGCACGTGCAGATCTACAGCGAGGTGGGCCACGGCACCTCGGTGCGCCTCTACCTGCCGCGCGCGCGCACCGCCGCCGAACCGGTGACGGCCGAGACGTCGGCGCCGGCGATGCCGCGCGCGCGCAGCGGCGAGCGCATCCTCGCCGTCGAGGACAACCCCGATGTCCGCCGCATCGTCACCGCGCAGCTCGCCGATCTCGGCTACGACGTGATCGAGGCGGCGAACGGCGAGGCCGCGATCGGCCTGCTCTCGCGCGGCGAAGCCGTCGATCTGCTGTTCACCGACGTCGTGATGCCGGGCGGCATGAGCGGCTACGATCTCGCGCAGGCGGCCCGCACGCTGCGCCCCGGGCTCAAGGTGCTGCTCACCTCGGGGTTCCCGAAGACGCCGGGCGGCGACCGGCGCCCGCCGGCCGGGTCCGACAACCTGCTGATCAAGCCCTACCGCAAGGCGGACTTGGCGACCAGGATTCGTGCCACGCTCGACGGCTGATCCGGCAAGCGAACAGATCGACTTCAGCGGAATTCGTTCGAACTGAGTTACGTTGGATGTCGTCCCGGGGTCTGCGCAGCACCACGCCGCTGAAGGAGCGGCCTGCTGCAGCGCGCCCGGGACGACATGTCAGGTCGATCGGACATCGCCTAGAACAGCCGCGGGCCGCCGACGGCGACGAGCACGATCGGTGCGTTCAGCAACATGAGCAGCATGCCGATCGCGATGCCGGCGAGGCGCGCGGGCGCGCGGCGCCGGTTTGCGCAGCGTGCGCAGCACCACGACGAGGCCCATCAGCGACAGGTAGCCGGCGGCGAACGGCCGCACGTAGTCCGCCGGCGCAAGGCTGACCGCGCTCGCGCCGATGGCGCCGCCGACGAGGCCCGGCACGATCAGCCGCCGCCACAGCACGCGGTCGACGTTGCCCATGCGCCAATGCCAGAACCCCGACGCGATGCCGGTCGGCACCTTGGTCACGTGCACGGTGGCGCTGGCCAGCGCCGGCGGCACGCCCGAGGCGAGCAGCGCGCTTGCGGCGACGATGCCGTAGCCCATGCCGAGCGCGCCGTCGACGAGCTGAGCGGCGAAGCCGATCAGCGCATAGAGCAGGAAATCGGGCGACATCGGCGGCGGGCGCGCGGGGGTCAGGACGCCGCGGCAGCCAGCCGAAGCTCTCCGCGCGGGCGGGCCTCCGCCTCCGCGGGGGCCAGCACGCGCTGCACGTAGGCGGTGAGCGTCGCCACCGACTGCTCGACGGTGCTCGCGGCGGTATCGAGCACGAGATCCGGCGCCACCGGCGGCTCGTAGGGTGAGGCGAGGCCCGTGAAGGCCGCGATCTCGCGCGCCTCGGCCAGGCGGTAGAGGCCCTTGGGGTCGCGCGCGCGGCAGGTCTCGAGGTCGGCGCTGACGTAGATCTCGTGGAAATCCTCGCCGGCGATCGCACGCGCCACTTCGCGGTGGCTCCTGAGCGGCGTGATCAGCGCCACCAGCGCCACCGTGCCGCCCTCGGCCAGAAGCTTGGCGACGTGCGCGACACGGCGGATGTTTTCGGTGCGGTCGGAGCGGCCGAAGCCCAGATCGGTGCTGAGCCCCGCGCGCATGTTGTCGGCGTCGATGAACTGCGCCTGCCAGCCGGCATCGAACAGGCGCCGGAGCGTGGCATTGGCGATCGTGGACTTGCCGGCGCCGGAAAGGCCGGTGAGCCAGATCACGCCGCCGCGATGCCGGTTGGCGCGCTCGCGCTCGGCGCGCGTCACGGTCGGCGCGACCGCGGTGAGATTGCGCTGCTGCGCGATTTCGATGGCGCGGTCGACGATGAAGCCGCCCGCGACATGGCCGTTCTGCAGCAGCACACCGCGGCCGGTTGAGGCATTGTCCTGGAAGCTGTCGAACGCGAACGGCACGACGCCGTGCAGCAGCGCGGTGGCGACACCGCCGCGCTCAAGGCTGGCGACGTTGCTGACCGCGAGGTTCTCGACGCTCACCGCCTGCTCGAGGCCGATGACGGTGGCGTCGATCTCGCGCGTGCCGATGCGCACCTGCAGGCGGCGCCCGGCGGCGAGCGGCTCCTCGTCGAGCCAGAACACGCGCGCCGCGATCGCGGATGCCGTGAGCGGCGGCGCGTGGGGGGCCGACAAGAGATGGCCGCGCTCGGCGAACACCTCCTCGTCGAGCGTCAGCGCCACGCTTTCGCCGGCGATGGCTTCGCGCCGCGGCGCGCTGCGGTTCCAGTCCTCGATGCCGGCGACACGCGCGAGTCGGCCGGTCGGGTTGATGCGCAGCGCGTCGCCGATGCGAAGCCGGCCGCTCTCGACCCGGCCGACGAGAATTCGCCGGTCGTCGAGGCGGTAGACGTCCTGCACCGGCAGCCGCAGCGGCTGATCGACCAGCGGCGGGCGCGGCGCGAAGCCGTCCAGCGCCGCGACCACGCTCGGCCCCGAGTACCACGGCATCGACGCGCCGGCCGCAGCGACGTTGTCGCCGTGCCGCGCCGAGACCGGCACCACGGCCGCGGCGCGAAGGCCGAGCCCGGCAAGATAGGCGCGGATCTCGGCGGCGATGGCGGCGAAGCGCGCCTCGTCGTAGCCGACGAGGTCCATCTTGTTCACCGCCACGGCCACCTGCTCGATGCCGAGCAGGCGCACGAGATAGGCGTGGCGGCGGCTCTGCTCGGAGAGCCCCTGCTTGGCGTCGATGACGAGCACCGCGGCCTCGGCGCGCGAGGCGCCCGTCACCATGTTGCGCAGGAATTCCTTGTGGCCGGGCGCATCGATGATGACGTAGCGGCGCTTGGCGGTGTGGAACCAGATCTGCGTCGTGTCGACGGTGATACCCTGGTCGCGCTCGAGCTGCAGCGCGTCGAGCAGGAACGACCATTCGAGCTCGACGCCGCGCTTGTCGGAGATCGCGCGCAGCTGCGCGAGCTTGCCCTCGGGCAGCGAATCGGTGTCGTGCAGCAGACGGCCGACCAAGGTCGACTTGCCGTGGTCCACATGCCCGACGATGACGATCGGCAGCGCGCGCTGCCCCTCGTCCCTGGCGGCGACGGCGTCCATGCTACATGTACCCCGCCACGCGCAGACGCTCGAACGCGTCCTCGGAGTCATGGTCCATCGCGCGGCCGGCGCGCTCGGGCGTGCGGATCCCCCTCAATTCGGCCACGATCGCGTCGATGTCGCCGGCCTCGCTCTCGATCGGAAACGTAATGCCGATCTCGCCGAGTGAACGGTAGCGCTTGCCCTCGCGCGCGAAGTAGAGCGGCACCACGGGAATGCGCTCGCGGCGGATGTAGCGCCAGATGTCGATCTCGGTCCAATGCAGCAGCGGATGGATGCGCACATGGCCGCGCGGCGGTGCCTCGGCGCAGTAGAGGTCCCAGAACTCCGGCGGCTGATCGCGGAAATCCCAGGCGCCGTCGGCGCGGCGCGGGCTGAACACGCGCTCCTTGGCGCGCGTCGCCTGCTCGTCGCGCCGGATGCCGGCGATGATGCCCTTGAAGCCGTAGCGCTCGATCGCCTGCGCGAGTCCGAGCGTCTTCCGCGCGGCGAGGCGCGAGTTGGGCGCCAGCGTCGCATCGGTGGCCTCGATCGGCGGGCATTCGTCGGCGACGAGGTCGAGGCCCCATTCGCGCGCATAGCGGTCGCGGAACGCGTAGGTCTCGGGAAATTCGAGGCCGGTATCGAGATGGACGACCGGAAACGGGACGCGGCCCAAGAACGCCTTCTTGGCGAGCCAGATCATCACGTTCGAGTCCTTGCCGAGCGACCACAGCATGGCCAGCCGGTCGATGCGGCTCCGCGCCTCGCGCAGGATGTAAATGCTTTGCGATTCAAGCCAATCGAGGTCGTTCATGTCGGTGTTCTTCTCACGTACGTGTTGCAGGAAAATGAATGCCGCATTCGGTCTTCTCGCTGCCGCGCCAGCGGCCGGCGCGCGCGTCTTCGTCGGGCGAGGTCGGCGTGGTGCAGGGCTCGCAGCCGATCGAGCGATAGCCCTTTTCCTCGAGCGGATGGCGCGGCAGGCGGTGCTCGACGAAGTAGCGGTCGACGTCCGCGACGGTCCAGTTGGCCAGCGGATTGAGCTTGATGCGGCCGTCGACGCGCTCGGCCAGCGGCAGGTTGCTGCGGCCCTCGGCCTGGTAGCGCTTGCGTCCGTTGATCCAGGCCGCGAAGCCTTGGAGCGCGCGCGCGAGCGGCTCGACCTTGCGCAGCGCGCAGCAGCGGTCCGGATCGCGCCGCCAGAGATCGCCGGTGGGATCGGCCGCGAGCAGCGCCGCCGCATCGGGCTTCACGCTGCGCACATCGGCGAGCCCGAGCCGCTCGACGAGCAGGTCGCGATAAGCGAGCGTTTCGGGAAAGAGCTTGCCGGTCTCGAGGAAGATCACCGGCGTGCGTGGCTCGATGCCGGCCACGAGGTGCAGCAGGACGGCGGATTCGGCGCCGAACGAGGTGACGACCGCGGTGCGGCCGGCAAAGTGCCGCCCGGCCAGCACCGCCTCGAGGAAGCCGCGCGTATCGGTGCTCTCGGCGAGCGCCGCGAGCGCCGCCATTTCCGCATCGCCGGCGACGAGTTGATCCGCAGCTCGGGTCCAGCGGCTCATGCGCGGCTCCCGAGCACGCGCCGCAGCGAATTCACGGGCTCGCGCCCGTCGCCCGTCGGCTGATAGAAGACCGAGAACGAGGCGACGGCCCTTTTCCACGCCTCGACCGGCGCGCCCTTCGCGATCTCGAACGCATCGAAGCCGCAGCGCTGCATGAACAGCAGCTGATCGGGCAGCACCTGGCCGGTCGCGCGCAGCTCGCCCTTGAACCCCAGCCGCTCGCGCAGGATGCGGGCCTGGCTGTAGGCGCGGCCGTCGGTGAACTTCGGGAATTCGAGCGCGATCAGCTCGAAATGGCGG
>SBBV01000575.1 GCA_005240015.1 Candidatus Odyssella thessalonicensis
AAATCGCTGCCGATTCGCCGGCCGAGCCGCCGGTAGCCGGCTGGCTGTCCCGCCCTGGGGCGACTATATTGATGGGGCCATGGGCTCCTCCAGCGCCACTGATCGGATCGAACCGCGCCGCGCTGTGCCGCTTCGCCGCGTCTTGGAGGCGGCGGCCGTGCTCGCCGGCGTCGCGACCGGGGTTCTGTTCGCCGAGCCCGTGCTCGCCGCGGCCGGCGCCGTCTGGCGCGGCTACGTGCTGCCCGCCTATGACGAAGTGATCAAGAACGGGCTTTTCGCCTGGTGCATGTAAGGCGCGGTGCGACCCCGGCGAACTCTCGCATCACGTCTCGGTGAAGCACGGCATTCGCGTCCCCCGGCGCGTTAAGCATCTTGGGCCGCCCGCAGCACGGCCCCGCCGGAGGATTTTCATGTCCAAAACGCCGCTCATTTCCTTCGCGGCCAGCCTCGCGCTCCTGGCCGGCTTGGCGCCTGCGCCCGTCTCGGCCGACGGCACCCGGCCCGACTCCTATCAGTCGCCGACCGATGAATACGTGCCGCCGCAGGCGCGTCCCGCGCCCCGCGCCCGCCCCGCCCCGCGCGCTCGCGGGGCGGCCATTGCGCGCCGAACGGTCGTCGCGCGCCGCGACGATACGAGCCTCGCCGCTATCTTCCGCACACGGCGCTACGATCCGCCGCCCATGCTCGGCGAGATGGCGCCGGCCGCCGGCCCGCCGGTCTACTTCTATCGGGCGGCGCCGCGCGTGGTTTACCAGTACGCGCCGACCACCGAATCCGGCGCCGCACCCTATTTCTACGACGCTGCGCCCTGCCCCACGGTATCGCGCGAATCGCTCGGCGCGCTGTTCGCCTGCACGTGGCGCTGAGTCTGCCGTAGGGCGTTTCGCGCTGATGACATCCTTCGAGGCGCAGCGAACGCAAGTTGCGTTCGCTGCGCACCTCAGGATGAGGCTTCAGCAACAAACAACCTCGTCCTGAGGTGTGCTGCGGACGCGCCTTCGCGTCCGCGGCGCCTCGAAGGATGGATGCAGCGCGAGGGTCTGCCGCGCCGTGATGCGATCAGGCGGCGGCGCGGATCGCGGCGGCTTTGATCTTGCCGTCGACGTAGGGCTCGAACTTCGCGAAGTTGGTCTCGAAGCGCTTGGCCACTTCGCGCGCGGCCTGGTCGTAGGCGGCCTTGTCGCGCCACGTGTTCTTGGGGTTGAGCACGTCGGCGGGGACGTCGGGGCAGGCTTGCGGCATGCGCACGCCGAAATTCGGGTGCGTGGCGAACGGCGCCGTCGCGAGCTTGCCCTCGAGGATCGCGCGGATCATGGCGCGCGTGTGCGCGATCTTCATGCGCTCGCCGACGCCGAAGCCGCCGCCCGACCAGCCGGTGTTGACAAGCCAGCACTTGGCGCCGTGGCGCGCGATCTTCTCGCCCAGGAGCTTGGCGTAGACGGCGGGATGCCGCGCCATGAACGGCGCGCCGAAACAGGCCGAGAACGTCGCCTGCGGCTCCTTCACGCCCTTCTCGGTGCCGGCGACGCGCGCCGTGTAGCCCGAGAGGAAGTGATACATCGCCTGCTCGGAGGTGAGCTGCGAAACCGGCGGCAGTACGCCGAACGCGTCCGCGGTCAGCATGATCACGTTCGCCGGGTGCCCGCCGCGCCCGTCGAGCGCCATGTTGGGGATGTAGTCGACCGGGTAGCAGGCGCGCGTGTTCTCGGTGTAGCGCTGGTCGTCGAGGTCGAGCTTCCTCGTCACCGGATCCATCACTGTGTTCTCGAGCACGGTGCCGAACATGCGCGTCGTCGCGTAGATCTCGGGCTCGGCCTCGGGCGAGAGCTTGATCACCTTGGCGTAGCAGCCGCCCTCGAAGTTGAACACGCCGTTGTCGGCCCAGCCATGCTCGTCGTCGCCGATCAGCGTGCGCGCGCTGTCGGCCGAGAGCGTCGTCTTGCCGGTGCCGGAGAGGCCGAAGAAGATCGCGGTGTCCCCCTTCTTGCCGATGTTGGCCGAGCAGTGCATCGGCAGCACGCCCTTGGGCGGCAAGTGGTAATTCAAGATCGAGAACACCGATTTCTTGATCTCGCCGGCATAGGAGGTGCCGCCGATCAGGACGAGCTTTTTCGCGAAGTTCACGAGGATGAACGTGCCGCTTCGCGTGCCGTCGGTCTTGGGGTCGGCGAAGAGGCCCGGCGCGTGCAGGATCGTGAAGTCGGGCTTGAAATCGGCCTGCTCGGCAAACGGCACGCGGATGAACATATTGCGCGCGAACAGCGCGTGCCACGCATTCCCGGTCACCACGCGCACCGAGAGGCGATACTTGGGATCGTGCCCGCCGTAGCAATCGGCGATGTAGAGATCGCGCTGCGCGAGGTAGTCGAGCACCTTCTTGTGCACGCGGTCGAAATTCTCAGGCGCGATCGGGCGATTGACGTTGCCCCAGTCGACCTCGTTCTGCGTCGACGCATCCTGGACGATGAACTTGTCGTTGGGCGAGCGGCCGGTGTGCTCGCCGGTGAGGACCACGAGCGGACCGCCTTCGGCCACCATGCCTTCGCCGCGCCGGATCGCCGCCTCGTAGAGGCTGGCCGGCACGAGGTTCCAGAATTCCTTGCCTTTGGTCTTGAGACCGAGCGTGTCGAGGCCGAAACGGCTCGCAACGGGACCTGACGGGGTCACGGTGGCTGTTCTCCTTCACGTGCCAAAGGAAAGAAACGCCCATGTGCCCCGGTGGTGCCGGGACATTCCCCTCGGCGTTTCCTGTTATTTCAACCGCTTATCCCGCGCGGCCTAGCGAAACATACTAATCCGGCATGGCCTTTTGCAACGTGCCTCGCACGGCATGCGTCATGCCGCCCGCGCGGGTCAGTTGTAGGATGTACGACGACCGTGGGCGAAGACATGCGTGAAGCCGTCGCGTGCGGCCGCCACGAAGCCCAGCGCCTCCCAGAACGCCGCGCTCGAAGCGCATGGCACCTGACCGCCAATCGGCGGCCAAGCGATCTAGTTCACAAGGCCGTCGGCGGGCGCGTCGTCACGCACGAGCTCGATGCCAGCCGGCAGCGCGCCGACGACGCCGGCGAAACGGATCACCATTTCTCTCCATCACCGGCGCGCCGTCCCGCCGCATCCGCCAGCGTTACGGCAGATAGCTCATGTCCACGAACGCGGCTGGATCCACCTTCGTCTTCTGGTGCCCCTGCGCCAGCATCACGTCTTGCGCCTTCTTCAGCGCCTCGACGTCGATGCGCGCGGTGGGATTGCGGTAGTTGTCCTTCATGTCGAGATAGAGCTGCTCGGGGACGCGCACCATCTTCGCATCGATGAGTGCCTTCCGCGCTTCCGTCGGCTTCTCGACGTAGAACTTCGTCGCCGCCGCGAAATCGGCCATGAAGGCCTTGAGCGCCGGCTTCTGCTTGGCGGCGAAGTCTTCGGTCACCAGCAGCAGGATCAGCTCTTCATCGAAGGGCATGCCCTCTTTCGAGGTGAAGAGCGTGCGCACGCCGCCTTTCGCGGTCTCGGCGGCCGCGAAGGGCTGCGGCAGCGCCGCCAGGTCGAGCTTGCCCGAGCGCAGCGCCTGGCCTTGCGCCGGAAACGGCACGATCGCCCAGTTGACGTCGCGGTCGGGGTTGAGGCCGTGCTTGGCGAGCGCCATGCGCGCCCAGAGCTCGATCGACGAACGCGCGGCGTTGTTGCCGATCGTCTTGCCCTTCAGGTCGGCGATCGTCTTGATCGGCGAATCGGCCATCACAACGTATTGCGTGACGAAGCCCTTGCTGCTCTCCATCGAGATCGAGGCCACGGCCTTGAACTTGAGCCCCTGCGAATAGGCGACGACAGCCGAGCTGCCCGACGACGTGAACACGTCCAGCTCCTTGGCCTCGACCGCCTTGAAGCGCTGGTCGGTGCCGCGGAACAGCTGGAAGTCGAGCGTGTAGGCCTTGCCCTGGTTGGGGGTCACGTCCGGCTTGGCCTTCATCAGCCAGAGCTGCTCCTCCACGGCGGCGCCGTGGCCGACGCGGATCTTGACGGCTTCGGCCGCGGCCGGCGCGGCCAGCGCCAGCACCGCGAGCGCGGTGATCAATCGCTTCATGGGTTTCTCCTCCCTCGATTTTTTCACGCGGCGCCGCGAGGCCGCGGAGAAAGGAAGTTGAACCACAGAGACACAGAGACACTGAGAACCAGATTTGGTACGCGCCCAGCGCGCCCATTCGCTCCTCTGTGTCTCTGTGTCTCTGTGTCTCTGTGGTTAGATCACTTTCTCCGCGATCGCCGCGGGCTCCGGGTGAGGCACACGACTCTCGTACGGCACGGCACGAAGGTCAAATCACGCGGCGCCGATGAAGGCGGCGCCGCGCTCCCAGAAGATCAGGCGGTTGCGCAGCCAGACCAGCGCGCGGTCGAGCGTGAAGCCGATCACGGCGACGGCCGCCACGCCGGCAAAGGCGGTGGAATACTCGAACGAGGCCGAGGCGTAGCTGATGAAATAGCCCAAGCCGCGACTCTCGCCGATCATCTCGGTTATGATCACGACGATGAGCGAGATCGGGAGCGCGATGCGCAGGCCCGCGAAGATCGCGGGTGCCGCGCCCGGCAGCAGCACCCGCCAGAAGATCTGCCGCTCCGAGGCACCCATGTTGTGCGCGGCCCAGACGTGCACGCGGTCGATGCCGCGCATGCCGTAGAACGCATTGACGGTGATCGGATAGAGGCACTCTAGGAAGATCATCATCACCTTCGAGAGGTTGCCGAAGCCGAACACGAAGATGAAGATCGGATAAAGCGCGATCTTCGGCACCGGATAGCCGAAGCTGAAGATCGGCTCGAACAGCGCATCGAACGCGCGCGAGCGTGCCATCGCGACGCCGAGCAAGATGCCGAAGATAATTGCGAGCGCGTAGCCGGCGAAGGCGCGGCCGAGCGAGATGCCGGCATGGAACAGGAGATCGCCGCTCGCGATCGCATCCCACACCGCGAGCGCGATCTCGACCAGGCTCGGCATCAGCCGTCGGGAGACCGCGCCGGTGCGCGCCAACAGCTCCCAGACCGCGAGCACGAGCGGCACCGAATACCAACGGGCGAGCGAGCGCAGGACCGCGTCAGCCATGCGCGCCCTCCTTGCCGAGCGTCTGCCCCGCGAGCGCGCGGCGGCGCAGCGCCACGAGCACGCGGTCGCCGGCGAAGCCGATCACGCCGATCGCGATGATGGCGGCGTACATGAGATCGAAGCGCAGGCTGTTCTCGGCGTCGGCGATGAGATAGCCGAGGCCGCTCCGCGAATTCTGCAGCTCGGCTGCGACCGTCACGATGAAGGCGAGCGCCAGGCCGATGCGGAGGCCCGTCAACACCTGCGGCAGCGAGGCCGGCAGGATCACCTTCGCGAACACCTGGAGCGGCGCGGCGCCCATGTTGCGCGCGCTCCACACAAAGAGCCGGTTCACGCCCTTGGCGCCGTAAAGCGCGTTGATGAAGGTGGGATAGAACACCGCCGCGGTGATGACCGCGATCTTCGAGGCATCGCCGGCGCCGAGCCACGCGATCAGGATGGGCAGCACGACAATCTTCGGCACCGGATAGGTGAGCGAGACGATGGGATCGTAGAAGCGTTCGACCGGCCGCGCGATGCCGGCGAGCAACCCCATCGCGACTCCCGCAGCACCGCCGATCGCATAGCCGCCGATCGCACGCAAAAGGCTGTCGGCGGTGTGGCGCCAGAGCTCGCCGCTCAGCACCATTTCCCAGGTCGCGGCGAGGATGCGGCTCGGCGCGATGAGATAGTCGGGCACGGTACCGTAGCGCGCCGAGAGCTCCCACGCGGCGAGCGCGGCGAGCGGCAGCGCCAAGCCGAGTGCGGCCCGCCGGCCACGCGAAAAGGGCGCGGCGGCCGCCTTCACCGAAACTCCTCGCGCGCCTTCAGGACCTCTTCGCGCAAGGAGTCCCAGACGCGGTTGCGGTAGCCCATGTAGGCAGCGGTCTTCTTCACATCGATGCGGCGCGGCCGCTCGAGCTTGACGCGGATCTCGTCCTTCAGCCGCCCCGGCCGCGCCGTGAAGACGATGACGCGGTCGGCGAGGTAGATCGCTTCGTCGATGTCGTGCGTGACGAACAGCACGGTGTTGCGCGTCTGCTGCCAGATCGCGTTGAGCTCCTCCTGCATGAGCTCGCGCGTCTGCGCATCGAGCGCCCCGAAAGGCTCGTCCATCAAGAGAATGCGCGGCTCGAACGCGAGCACGCGCGCGAGCGCCACGCGCTGCTTCATGCCGCCCGAGAGCTCGGCCGGATAGGCGTCGCGGAACTGCGAGAGGCCGACCAGCTTCAAGTAGCGCTCGGCGATGGCAATGCGCTCGGCCTTGGGCTTTCCCTGCACCTCGAGCGCCCAGGCGACGTTGCCGATCACCGAGCGCCAGGGATAGAGCGCGAATTCCTGGAACAGCATGCCGCGGTCGGGGCCGGGGCCCCTGACCGGCGCACCGTTCAGCAGCATCGTGCCGCCGTCATGCGGTTCGAAGCCGCCGAGAATATGGAGAAACGTGCTCTTGCCGCAGCCCGACGGTCCGACGATGGCGACGAACTCGCCCTCGCTTACGGTGAGCGAGAAGCGGTCGATGGCCTGCACGGTTCGGGCGCCGCGCCGGAACGTCTTCTCGAGGTCGCGCACCTCGAGCAGCGCGCCGCCTGCGCCGCCGAGCGTGCCGAACCCGCTTTCCCGCATCGCCCCCGCAGCCATTTCCTTAACCCCCGCGCGGCCAAACTAGGCAAGCCGGCGCCCCTGCGCCACCGCTACGCGCGTCTACGTGAAATTCCAGAGTACGCGCGGCCGCACGGGAACGCCCGCCGCAACAATGCGTTAGCTGTGGGGGATCAGCCAGCACCGGGAACGTCGCCATGCCCGACACCCTTGCCGAGCAGCTTCGCGCCGACGCCGACAGCTGCGTCGATCTCTGCCAAGCCACGCACCGGGCCTGCCTCGAAACCATGCTGTATTGCCTGGGACGCGGCGGCGCCTATGCCGATGCCGATCATATCCGCCTGCTCGCCGATTGCGCCGAGATCTGTCAGACCGCCGCGGACTTCATGCTGCGCGAGTCCCCGCTGCAGGGGTCGGTCTGTGCGGTGTGCGCGGAAGTGTGCGACCAGTGCGCGGTCGAATGCGACACCTTTGCCGATGAGGGCCGGCTCGAGCAGTTCGCGCGGCTCTGCCGCCAATGCGCCGCCAGTTGCGAATCGCTGGCGGGGATGTAAGGCTGCGGAAATAGTCATCGCCTCTTCCTGCGACCCCCGATTGACCGGTCGAGCCCGACGTCGTGACCGCGCGCCGCCCCTCCGCGCTCGCCCTCATCATCGCGGTGATGATCGTGTGGGGCAGCACCTTCGTCGTCACCAAGGTGGCCGTCGAGGAAGTTCCGCCGCTGGCCCTGGCCGCGCTGCGCTTCCTGATCGCGGCGCTCGTGCTGTTGCCGATCCTGGTGGCGCGCGGCTGGTGGCGAGGCCTGCCGCGCCCGCTTCCGCTCGCAACCTTGGCGTTGATGGCGTTCACCGGCATCGCCGCCTTCACCGCCGCATTCAACTTCGCGCTGATCCATGCATCGGCCTCGCAGGGTGCCTTGATCTTTGCGCTTGTGCCCGCCGCGGTCGCGATCGCCGCAGTGATCTTCTTGAAGGAAGCGCCCTCACGCCGGCGTCTTGCCGGAATAGCACTCTCGGTCGGCGGCGTGGCGTTGGTCGTGGCGGCGAGCGAAAAGGGCGGCGCGTCGCCCGATCCGGTGCAGGGCGCGCTCTGGATGCTCGCCGCCGTCGTCCTCTGGGCGGCGTACACGGTGTTCGCCAAGCGCCTCGCCGGCGCCGACCAGATCGTTGTGACCGCCTGGATCTCGTTGCTCGGGATGGCGATGCTGATTCCGCCTGCCGCGCTCGAGCTGGCGCGCAGCCCATGGCCGGCCCCGTCCTGGCAGGGTTGGCTCGGCGTCTTGTTCCTCGGCGTCATCGCCTCGGCCGCCGCCTACATCGCCTACAACTACGCGCTGCGCGCGCTCGATGCGAGCCTCGTCGGCGCGTTCCTCAATCTCGACCCGATCGTGGGCGTGCTGACCGCGGCGCTGTTCCTCGGCGAGACGCTGCGCGATTGGCAGATGGCGGGCGGCCTCATCGCGCTCGTCGGAATGTGGCTCGCCTCGTCCCAGGCCGCCGAGGTCGTGGCGCCGAAGACTTGAGCCCGGCTTACGCCGCGATCACCGCCGCGAGGGCCGCGCGCAATTCCGGAATCCCCGCGCCGGTCTCGGCGCTCGTCGCGATCACATGCGGATGGCAGGCGCCGCGCCCGGCGATCTCGCGCTCGAGCGCACCGATCACCGCGGCGCTGGTCGGCGCCGGCAGCTTGTCACACTTGGTCAGCACCAGCTGATACGACTGCGCGGCTTCGTCGAGCAGCCTCATGATCGCGCGGTCGGCATCGCCGAGGCCGCGGCGCGCATCGATGAGCAGGCAAAGGCGGCGGAGATTGGCGCGACCGCGGAGATACGCGCGGATCAGCGCGTTCCAGGCCGCGATGTCCTGCTTGCCGGCGCGCGCGAAGCCGTAGCCCGGGAGATCCACGAGATAGGCGCGCCCGCCGAGGTCGAAGAAGTTGAGCTGGCGGGTGGCTCCCGGCGTACCCGAGACGCGCGCCAAGCTCTTCCTGCCGGTGAGCGCGTTCAGGAGGCTCGATTTCCCGACGTTGGAGCGCCCGGCGAAGCCGATCTCGGGCCGTCCGGGCGGCGGCAGTTGCGCTTCTCGGGCCGCGCCGATGACGAAGCGGCACTCCTGCGCGAACAGCCTGCGGCCGGCTTCGAGCGCCTCGGCCTCCTGTGGGGAGAGATGTTTCGCTTCGCTCAACATGACGCGCGCATTCTACACATCGTCATGCTGAGCGACGAACCGAAGGTTCGCGCGAAGCATCTCTCTCACACGAGCCGCCTCAGCTCCCCGCCTTCTCCTTGGCCGCGGCGGCCGCCTTTGCGGCTTTGCGCGCCTCGAGCTCCTTGATGTTGCGCGGCACCGAGGTGCTGGGCGCGGACGCGATGGCACCGTATTTTCTCATGATCAGCCATTGCTGGCCGATCGAGAGCACGTTGTTCCACGCCCAATAGATGACGAGGCCCGCGGGAAAGCTCGCCAGCATCACCGTGAAGATGATCGGCATCCAGGCGAACACCTTGGCCTGGATCGGATCGGGCGGCGCCGGGTTGAGTTTGTGCTGCAGCCACATCGTGCCGCCCATGATCAGCGGCCAGATGCCGATGTTGAGCATGTCGAAGAGCGACCCCGCCGCGGGCACCGCCCAGGGCAGGAGGCCGAACAGGTTGAGGATCGAGGTCGGGTCCTTGTTCGAGAGATCCTGGATCCAGCCGTAGAACGGCGCGTGGCGCATCTCGATCGCCACGAACAGGACCTTGTAGAGCGCGAAGAAAACCGGGATCTGCACGAGGATGGGCAGACACCCGGCCGCCGGATTGATGCGCTCCTTCTTGTAGAGCTTCATCAGCTCCTGGTTCATCATCGCCTTGTCCTGCGCGTAGCGCTCGCGCAGGCGCTGGATCTCGGGCGAGAGCTTCTTCATCTGGCTCATGCTCTTGTAGCTCTTGTTCGCCAGCGGGAAGAACAGGATCTTGACGATGATGGTAAGGATCAGGATCGCGATGCCGAAATTGCCGACATAGTCGGCGATCCACTTGAGCGCCATCAGGAACGGCTTGGTGAAGAACCAGAACCAGCCGAAGTCGATCGCCCAATCGAACTTGTCGATCTTGTATTCCTCGCCATAGCGGCGGAGCACGTCGACCTGCTTGGCGCCGGCGAACACGCGATGCGTCGTCTCGGCCTTGCCGCCGGGCGCGATCGCGCGCGCCTCGCCGACATAGAACGCGTTGTAGGTATCCGCGGGGCGGTCGTAGCTGTACGCGACGCGCTGGCTCTTGTCCTGCGGCGGGATCAGCGCCACGAGCCAGTAGTGGTCGGTGAAGCCGAGCCAGCCGCCGAAGCTCGTCTGATCGACGCCCTTGTCGCGGACGTTCTCGTAGCTCGGGTCGTTGATGACGGTGCCGTTCTCGGCGGTGCGGCGGAAGACCGCGATCGGCCCCTCGTGCAGGATGAAGAAGCCGAGGGTCTTGGGCTCGCCGACGAGCTTGGCGATGCTGTAGGGAGCGAGCTGCACCGGCTCGGTGCCGGTGTTCTCGACCGTCTCCTGCACCGTGACGAGGAAGTTGTCGTCGATCTCGAAGCGGCGGCTGAACTTGAGTCCCTGCGAGTTGGTCCAGGTGAGCGTCACCGGTTTGCCCGGGCCGAGCGGTCCGCCCTGCGCCTGCCACACCGTGTTCTCGTTGGGGAGCTCGATCGGCCTGCTGCCGGGGGCCGGCTGCCAGCCGAACACGATGTAGTAGGCCTTGCCCTTCCCCGCGTCCGCAGGATTGAGGATGTGGACGTTGGCGCTGTCTTTCTTCACCGACTCGCGATAGTCGCGCAGCGTGATGTCATCGAGCACGCCGCCTTTCAGCGAGATCGAGCCGGTCACGCGCTTGGCCTCGATCTGGACGCGCGGCTTCAACCGCAGCAGATCGTCGCGGGTCGTGAGCTTGGGCGGGCCCGGCGGCGGCGCGGTCCCCGGCGTGGGCGGCTGCGTGCCCGGGGTCTGCGTGCCGGGCTGCGCGGTCGGCGGCGTGGGGCCGGGCGCCGCCGGCGCGGTGCCGGAGGGTGTCTTCGGCTGCGTCGTGGTCTGCTGCTGCGGCGTCGTCGGCTTCTGCGGCGGCGCGATCACCATCTGGAAC
>SBBV01000393.1 GCA_005240015.1 Candidatus Odyssella thessalonicensis
ATGCCGATAAGCGAAACCGCCTGCAGCACCCGGCTCACCCAGTGCCTGGGATAGAGACCGGTGTAGACGCCCATGGCGATGCCGAAGACGAGTGCGAACAGGGCGGCGACCAGCGAAAGCTCGATCGTCGCCGGCAGGCGCGTGAGGATCATCTCGCCGACGTGCTGCGTGGTGCGGTAGGAGCGCCCGAACTCGCCTTGCGCCGCCTCGCCGACGAAGCGCACGAAGCGGGTCATGACCGGGTCGTTGAGCCCCAGCTGCTCGCGCAGGGCCTCGCGGTCGGCAATCGAAGTGTCCTGCCCCACCATGCCGTTGATGGGATCGCCGACGAAGTTGAACAGGACGAACGAGACGAACGAGACGGTGAGCAGGACGACGACCGCCTGCATCATCCGCCGCAGGATGAAGCCGATCATTGCCTGCGCGCCCGCATCGCCTGCACTTTCCGCGTGGCCGGGAAGCGAAGCGGCGCCCGTCCGGAGACGGGCGCCGCCTGCTGCATCGCTACTTAATCTTCACCCAGCGCCACTGGAAGATGTTGTCGGCCGCCAGGACCAGATCGACGCTCTTGCGCGTGGCCCAGATCACCGTCTGCTGGTGCAGCGGGATATAGACCATGTCGCTGGTGTAGATCTTGGTCACGTCGGCGATCATCGCGTTGCGCTTGGCCTTGTCGACCTCGACCTGGATCTTGTCCGAGAGCTCGTCGAGCTTCGGATTCGAGTAGCCGGCGACGTTGAACTGGCCCTTCTTGGTCTGCGCGTTGCGCGTCTGCATCAGGTTGATGAGCGCGTCGTGCACGTCGTAGGTCACCGGCGTCCAGCCCAGCATGAAGAAGCTGGTCTCGAAGCGCGGCGCCAGGATCTGCTCGAAGAACTTGCCCTTGGTCTGGGCGTGCAGGTTCACCTTGATGCCGATACGGGCGAGCATGCCCACCACGGACTGGCAGATCTTCTCGTCGTTGACGTAGCGGTCGTTCGGGCAGTCGAGCGTCACCTCGAAGCCGTTGGGGTAGCCGGCGTCGGCGAGCAGCTTCTTCGCCTGCTCCGGCTTCAACAGCGCCGGACGCTTGTCGAGCGCCTTGTCGTAGCCGTTGATGACCGTTCCCACCATCAGCGCGGTGGGGGCCGACTGATTGCGCATCACAGTCTTCTTGATCGCATCGATGTCGATCGAGCGGTAGATTGCCTCACGCACGCGCTTGTCCTGGAACGGGTTCTTGCCCTTGACGTTCGAGAACTGCAGCTCGTTGCGGGCGACGTCGAGCCCCAGGTAGACGACGCGCGTCTCCGGTTTCTCGATGATCTTGGTGTTGGGATCCTTCGAGATCTTGTCGGTGTCCTGCGTCGGCACCGTGTAGATCATGTCGATCTCGCCGGAGAGCAGCGCCGCGACGCGCGTGGCCGCGTTCGGAATGCGCGTGAACACCACTTCGGTGACGTTGCCTTCCTTCTTGTCCCACCAGTTGGGATTGACGGTGAGCACCGTCTTCACGTCGGGCTCGCGCGACTTCAGCATGAACGGGCCGGTCCCGTTCGTGTGACGGGTGGCGTAGTTCTCCTGCTTCTTGGTCAGATCGCCGACCGTCTCGGACTTGTTCTTCACCGCCCAGGCCTTCGACATCATCATGATCACGGCCCACTTGTCGGGCAGCAGCGGGTCGGGGATGTTGGTTTCGACCTCGACGCGATGGTCGTTGATCTTTTTGTAGCCCTTCACCGTGATGAAGTAGTTCTTCATGTTGGAGCCTTCGCCCTTGGCGCGGTCCAGCGAGAAGATCACGTCGTCGGCGGTGAACGGCGATCCGTCGTGAAATTTCACGCCCTGGCGGAGGTCGAAGAACCAGGTGGTGGGGTTCACGAGGCCCCACTTCACCGCGAGGCCGGGCTCGAGCTTGAGGTTCTTGTCGCGGCGGATCAGCGGCTCGTAGATGTTGAGCAGGAAGCCGAGGCGGAACGATTCGTTGAGCGCATAGGGATCGAGCGAGTTCGCATCGCCGTCATTGGCCCAGCGGAAGACCTTGCCCTGCGCGTCCGCGGGCGCCGCCGCGAACGGAACCGAGAGCGCAAGCGCAAGCGCGGCGCCGCCGGCCAGCAGCAATCGTCGGGTTTCGAACGTCATTGAGTGCCTCCCAAGCAAAAGGCGCCGGCACAATGCCGGCACCGACCGGTCCGCCCCTCGCGCCTTTTGCGCGTTCCCTTCGGCCGGACCCAATTGGCGCGGATTCAAGCTTTTCGCCTTCCTGCCGTCAACGGTTGATCCCGCTCCGATACCGTCGCAAAGGCGCTTTCGGCGGGGTCGCCGTGCCCGGCGCAGGTAGCCACCGGAGCCGGCCTTGCGGTCTCTCGACCTTGGCCGGCAGAACGCCGACGGACTACCGGAGGACGGCGCGGCGGCGGCCGCTGCCGATCAGCGCAGCTTCGGATTGAGCGCGTCGCGCAGCCAGTCGCCCAGGAGGTTGACGGCGAGCGACAGCACGACCAGCGCCAGGGCCGGGAACAGCGTGATCCACCATTCGCCCGAGAACAGGAAATCGTTGCCGACCCGGATCAGCGTGCTGTCGAGCAGGTGGATGACGGTCGCCAGCACCTTCTCGCGCGGCAGGCCGGGGGTAGACATGTCCTTTGAC
>SBBV01000147.1 GCA_005240015.1 Candidatus Odyssella thessalonicensis
ATCCTGCGCTCGCCGCTGCCGGCGCGCCGCCTCGATGTCGATCGCGACGATCTCGGCATGCGGCAGCGGCGAGCGCAGGATGGCCGCATGCAGCGTTCCCTTCGGGGTCGGGAGGTCGTCGACGAACCGTCCTAATCCCTTGAGCAATGGGGCGTTTTCGACACGTGGGACGGCTTGGCCGACATAATTGCGCCGTGCCTCTGCCGGTTGCAGATGGACCGTCATTCAGCCCGCCGAAAACGCCTGTTCGATCGCGAAGAATTCTGTATACACCATGTATAAAATACGTCGCAAGGGTCCGTGTCGGCCCCGCTCCCGCCCCGCCGCAGGCCGCCCGCGTCGCGGCCGGGCGCGCCTTGACCGGCGGCCGAGTCTTGGGCAGGGTATTAAAATACGCCTTGTATAAAATACCCTAACCCCGCGAGGAACCGCCTTGGCTTGGCTGGTTGGCGTCGACGTCGGTGGCACCTTCACCGATTTTTTCGCCTACGACGACGCAACGCACAGCGTGCGGCTCTACAAGCGGCCGTCGACGCCCGGCAATCCTGCCGCCGCCATCGCCGAGGGGCTCGGCGAGATGCGCCGGGCGTTCGGCATAGCGCCGGCCGCGGTGGCGCGCGTGTGCCATGGCACGACGGTGGCGACCAACGCGCTGATCCAGCGCCGCGGCGGCAAGGTGGCCGTGATTACCACCAAGGGTTTTCGCGACCTCCTCGAGATCGGGCGGCAGACGCGGCCGCACATGTATTCACTCCAGATCGACCATCCCGAGGCGCTCGTGCCGCGCCAGCGGCGCTTCGAGGTCGAGGAGCGGATCACGGCGGGGCCGTCGGTGCTCATACCGCTCGATCCGGACTCGGTTGCCCGCGCGGTCGAGGCGGTGCGCGCTTCGGGCGCCGAAGCCTGCGCCGTGTGCCTGCTGTTCTCGTTTCTCGACGGCCGCCACGAGCGCGGGGTGGGCGAGGCGCTCGCGCGCGCCAACGGCGGGCTTTATGTCTCGCTCTCCTCCGAGGTGCAGCCCGAGTTCCGCGAGTACGAGCGCTTTTCCACGGCCGTGCTCAATGCGTATCTGCAGCCCGTGGTGGCGCGCTATGTCGCGTTCCTCGAGAAGGAGCTGGCGCGCGACGTGCCATCGGCCAAGATCGGCATCTACCAGAGCAGCGGCGGACTGATGTCGCCCGCGACCGCGCGCAGCTTTCCGATTCGCACCGCCCTCTCGGGGCCCGCCGCCGGCGCGGTGGGCGCCATCGCCACCGCGCGCAAGGCCAAGCGCCCCAACATCATCACGCTCGACATGGGCGGCACCAGCGCCGATATTGCGCTGATTCGCAACTACGAGGCGGATGTCCGCTTCGATCGCGACGTGGCCGGATTCCCGATCCGGCTGCCGATGGTCGACATCCACACCATTGGGGCAGGCGGGGGCTCGATCGCATGGTTCGATCGCGATGGCCTTCTCAAGGTCGGGCCGCTCAGCGCGGGCGCCGAGCCCGGTCCCGCCTGCTACGGGCGTGGCGGCACCGAGGGCACCGTTACGGACGCCAATCTCGTTCTCGGCCGCCTCTCGGAGCGCGGTTTGATCGGCGGCCGCATGCGGCTCGATCGCGCCGCCGCCGCCGCCGCGCTCGCGCCCTTGGCGGAGCGCCTCTCCTATCCGATCGAGCGCGTGGCTCGCGGCATCATCGAGATCGTCGTCGCCAACATGGTGCGCGCGATCCGCACCGTCTCCGTCGAGCGCGGGCACGACCCGCGCGCCTACTGTCTGCTGCCCTTCGGCGGCGCCGGGCCGCTTCACGCCAGCGCCGTGGCACGCAGTCTCGGCATTCGCGAATTCGTTGTCCCCCTCGCGCCGGGCCTGCTTTGCGCGCAGGGGCTGATCGCCTCGGACTTGAAGGAGGACTTCGTCCGCTCCTTGCGCATTCCGGCTGCCGACCCGCACTTGTCCGAGATCCGCGCCCATGTCGCCGAACTGGCCCGTGACGCACAGCGCTGGTTCACCCACGAGCGGACGGCGGCAGGCGCCCGCACCCTGCACCTCTCACTCGACATGCGCTATGTGGGACAGAATTTCGAGCTGCGTGTCCCGATCGGCCGCGGCGCGGGCGGCAAGCCGCCCGCGGTGCCCAGCGTCAATGGATTGCGCCGGCAGTTCTTCTTGGTCCATGACCGGCACTACGGCTTTCACTCCGAAACCGATCCGGTCGAAATCATCAACATCCGGCTCACGGCGTCCGCCGCGGTTTCGCGGCTGCGGGATGTGAAGGGGCCGACGCGCCGGCGGCGGGCAGCGCCGGCCGAGCATCGGCTGGTGTGGTTCGCGGGCGCGCGGCCGGTGCGCACGCCGGTCTACGAGCGCGCCGCGCTCGCCGCCGGCCAGCTGCTCGTCGGGCCGGCGATCATCGAGCAGCTCGACTCGACGACCGTGCTCCATCCCGGAGACCGCCTGCGGGTCGATTCTCTGCTTAATCTCTGCGTCGAGGTCGGCCCATGAGTCGCATCGCCAATACCGCGCGCTCGCTCGATCCGATCCGCCTCGAGATCATTCGCAACGGCTTGCGCTCGATCGCCGACGAGACCTTCGTTGCGCTGATGAAAAGCGCCTACTCGACCAACATCAAAGAGCGCCGCGATCACTCGACGGCGATCTGCGATGCGCGTGGGCGGCTCGTCGTGCAAGCCGACGCCTCGCTCCCGGTTCATCTCGCCTCGATGACCGGCCTGATGCGCTGCCTGCTTGCCAAGCACGGCGGCGCCATCCAGCCCGGCGACGTCTTCGTCGCCAACGATCCGCATGATGCCGGCGGCACCCATCTGCCGGACATCAACATGGCGGTTCCGGTGTTCAGCGGGCGGCGCCTGCTCGGATTCATGTGCAACATCGCCCACCATGCCGATGTCGGCGGAAGCGCGCCGGGCAGCATGGCGGGCGGAATGTCCGAGATCTACCAGGAAGGACTGCGTCTACCCGTAATCCGCCTGTTCAGAAGGGGCGTGCTGCAGCAGGATCTCCTCGACCTCATTCTGCTGAACGTGCGCGTGCCGGAAGAGCGTCGCGGGGACTACTACGCGCAGATCGCGGCTTGCCGCCTTGGCGAGCGCCGGCTCGCGGAGATGACGGCGCGGCACGGCGCCGCCATGCTGATTGCGGCCTTCGACGAAATCATCGCCCGCACGGCGCGCCGCATGCGCGCCGCCGTCGCCGCCCTTCCCGACGGGGCTTATGTCTGTGAAGACGTTATGGACGACGACGGGCTCGGCACCGTTGACATTCCCATCAAGCTGCGCATCGAGATCGCCGGCGAGCGTGTGCGGTTCGATTTCACCGGTACCGCGAAGCAGGTCTCCGGCAACATCAACGTGACGTTCAACGCCACCCAAGCCTCGGTGTGCTATGCGCTGAAGGCCTTGCTCGATCCCGAGGTCCCCAACAACCAGGGCGTGCTGGATCTGCCGGAAATCGTCGTCGAGAAGGGCTCGCTGCTCGATGCCGCGTTTCCCGCGCCGGTGGCGGCGCGCGCCAACACCTGCCAGCGCATCATCGACGTCATCATCGGCGCGCTGGCCCCGGCCGTGCCGCAGCACGCGGTCGCCGCCGCCAACGGCGCCAATACCACCGCGGTGTTCTCCGGCCTCGACCCGCGCCGCGGCCGCCACTACGTCTATCTCGAGACGCTCGGCGGCGGCTTCGGCGGCCGCGCCGAGCGCGACGGCAAGGACGGTGTCCAGGTCCACATCACCAACACATCGAATCTGCCGGTCGAGGCGATCGAATCCGAATATCCGCTGCTGGTGGAAAGCTACAGCCTGGTCGAGGATTCGGGCGGTCCGGGCCGCTGCCGCGGGGGAATGGGGCTCCGGCGCGTCATCCGACCGGTGGGGCACGACTGCCTGTTCAACGGCGCCGGCGAGCGCTTCGCCCACCGTCCGTGGGGGATCTTCGGCGGCGGGCCCGGCGCGCCGGGCCGCTTCCTGCACGTGACGCGGGAAGGCCGCAGCGTGCCGCTGGCCACGAAGCCCGCGGGCATCATCGTGCGCGAGGGCGAGAAGATCGTGGTCGAATCGCCGGGCGCAGGCGGCTACGGCGCCGCGGCCGAGCGCAGCCCGGCAGCGCTGGCCCTGGACCGCGAGAGCGGCAAGTTCTCCGAGGCCTATCTCGCGCGCCACTACGGGACTGCGAAAGTCGACCGGGCGGCCGAGTAGGCGCGCCGACGGTCGTTGATCATGGACCTCAACGTGCCGGCCCCGCAGGCGCGCCTCGACCTCGCCATGGCCGACGGCGCCATCGTGCGCGTGCGGCGGCATGGCGACCTCGGCCGCCCGCGGGTCGTGCTGAGCCACGGCAACGGCTTCGCGATCGACGGTTATTTCCCGTTCTGGCGCCTGCTGCTGAGCGAATTCGAGGTCGTCGTCTACGACCAACGCAATCACGGCGAGAATCCGCTGCACGCGGCGAACGGGCACAGGATCGAGAGCTTCGTCGCCGACATGGAGTGGATCCGCCGCGGCATCGCCGCGGCGTTCGGCAGCAAGCCGACGGCCGGCCTCTTCCACTCGGTCTCCGCCATCACCGCCCTCTTCGATGCGGCGCAAGGCGGGCGCTGGGACGCGCTCGTGCTGTTCGATCCCCCGCTCGTGCCCGGCGACGGCCATCCTTTCCAGGCGCCGGCCCGCGGCTTCGAGTTGTTCCTGTCCGAGTGGTCGAAGACGCGGCCGTGCCGGTTCGCTCATCCCAGCGAGCTTGCCGAGCAGTTCCGCCGCGCGCGCGGCCTTCGCCGCTGGATCGACGGCGCCGCCGACCTCATGGCGCGGGCGACGACGCGCGTCGCGCCGGACGGCGGATACGAGCTCGCTTGTCCGCCTGCTTTCGAATCAGCGATCTACCTTGAGAACGCGTACTCGTCGGTCTGGCAAACGCTGCCGCTGGCGCCGCGGACTCTGGCCGTGGTCAGCAGCGACCCGGGGGCCGACGATGCCAAGCCGCCGGCCAAGGTGTGCGCACTGCTGCCGGCGCTGTTCGGCATCCGCCAGACCACGCTCGCGGAGACCGGCCACCTTCTCCAGATCGAGCGGCCCGATGCTTGCGCAAGCGCCACGCTCGCATTCCTGCGCGAATCCGGATTCGGGGCCTAGACTAGCCCTCAGCGCGCGGGGCCGAGCGGAACCGCGCTCGCGCGTGCGCTGTTGATGTAGCGCATCACCCGGTCCTTGAAGAGCTCGGTGTGCTTGCGCGCGAGCGCGTCGGCGCCTTCGACGTCGCCCTTCTCGACCAGGTCGATCATGGCGTCGTGTTGGCGCACGATCTCCATGTAGTAGCCCTCGGGCGAATCGCCGGCTGAGGGCGCGTAGGCGAAGACTGTGCGCGCCAAGCGCAGGCTGATCGTGAGCAGCGCTTCGTAGAAGCGTCCTAGATAGCCGTTGTCGCAGGCGCGCGCGAACACGAGGTGGAATTCCTTGTTGGTCTCGCCCATGCGCTCGGTGTCCCCCTGCTGCGCGGCAGCGAGGAATTCGCGGTTGCGCTCGCGCATCTGCGCGATATCGCCGGGGGCCCGGCGCGCCGCGACCCAGCGGATGGTCGCGCGCTGGCACAGCTCAAGCGCCTCGAACAGGTGCGGGACGTCGCTGATGTCGATCGGCGTGACCCGCGCACCGCGGTTGGGCAGCAGCGTGATGAGCCCCTCCGAGGCGAGGCGGATCAGCGCCTCGCGCACCGGCGTGCGCGACAAGCCGAATTCGCGCTCGAGTGTGGACTCGTCGAGATCGGCGCCGGGCGGCAGCTTGAGGCGCAGAATGTCCTCGCGCACCTTGGCGTAGACGCGCTGGCTGCCGGTGCCCTTGGGTCGGCCGACCCGCTTGTCGGCGGCCTCTGCGTTCGACCCGTCGCCGGGCCTGCCCTTTGCCGCGCCCCCGCGCCGCCCCGCCGCGCCGCCCGCGCGTTTCCGATTGTGCGTGACCATGCGTGTGCTCATAGCGTTCCCCGCCGGCCCGTCAAGACGCCGCCTTGGCGCTTGTCGTGGCACCCTGCGAGACTATTATACGCCGTGTATTTTTTCTACCTGGGGGCGGAAAGCGATGGCGCAGGCGGACTTTCCTCGGCACCGCCGCGAGGACGTCGCGGCGTTCGTCGCGGGCGGCTATTGGAACGCCGACACGATCGCAACCTATCTGCGCAGCTGGGCCGAGCGTACGCCCGACAAGGTGGCGATCCGCGGTCCCAACGGCGCGCTCAGTTATCGCGAAACCCTCGCCGCCGCCCGCCGCCTGGCCAACGCCCTCTTGGATCTCGGCCTGCGCAAGGGTGACACCGTCGCAATCCAGCTGCCGAACCTGCCCGAGTTCCTGATCGCCTATTTCGGCGTGACCATGATGGGTGGGATCCTGTCGACGATGCACATGCCCTACCGCGCGGGCGAGATGGAGCCGCTGCTGCGCCACGCCAGCGCGCGCGCGGTGATCGCGGCGGCGCCCACCGCCGCCTATGACGCGCCGGCGACGATGCGGGGCCTCAGCCGCGCGGTTCCGAGCCTCGAGCACGTCATCGTCGCCACCGGTCCGGCGCCCGCAGGCGCGCTGGCGCTGCACGATCTCATCGCGCGCGGCTCGGAACGCGACATTGCCGACCCGCCGGCGGCGCAAGATCCTTGCCTGCTGTGCTTCACCTCGGGCACCTCGGCGGCGCCCAAAGGTGTGCTGCGCACCTACGAAACGCTGACCGCAAACGCCCGAGTCTTCGCGCCGGAAATCCGCCTGACCCAGGACGACGTGGTGATGGTGGCGCCGCCGTTCACCCACGTCTTCGGGCTGTGCTGCGTGAACCTCACGCTCTACGCCGGCGCCACCAACGTGCTGATGCCGGTGTTCTCGCCCGACGCCTATGCCGGAACGCTGCGCAACGGCCGTCCGAACATGGTGTTCAGCGCGCCCGCGCACGTCGCCGCGACCATCAAGGCGGGGCTGCTCGACCAGCGTGAAGGCCTCGATTCGATCCGCGACGTGATCGTCGCCGGCTCGGTGTGCCCGCCGGAGGTGGCGGCCGCCCTCGAGCAGCGGCTGCCCCGCGGCCGCGTCGGCCAACTCTTCGGCATGACCGAAGTGATCCTCGTCATGCAGACACCGCTCGATGCCCCGCCGGCGCTCCGGCACAACAGCACCGGACGCTGCACGCGCGGCATTGCGGCGCGCATCGCCGCGCCCGACGGCCACGTGCTCGGCGCCGGCGCCGAAGGCGAACTCCAATTGCGCGGCTACTCGGTGTTCGCCGGCTACCTCGCCAACGACGCGGCCAATCGCGCCAGCTTCACCGCCGACGGCTGGTTCAAGACCGGCGATCTCGCCACCATGGATGGCGAGGGCAATGTCGCGATCACCGGCCGCGTCAAGGATTTGATCAACCGCGGCGGCATCAAGATCAATCCGACCGACCTCGAAAACCTCATCGCCGCGCATGACAGCGTCGTGCAGGCCGCGATCGTGCCGATGCCGGACGAGATCCTCGGCGAGAAGGCCTGCCTGTTCGTCACGCTGGCACCCGGCAAGACGCTCACCTTCGAGCAGCTGACGGGCTATCTCGCCGACAACGACGTCGCCAAGATGAAATGGCCTGAGCGACTCGAGATCATCGCCGAAATGCCGATGACGCCGACGCGCAAGATCGTCAAGGGCGAGCTCGCGCGGCGCCTGACCGGCACGGCCGCGCGGATTGCACCATGAGCGCGGCGGCACCGGCGTCCACGGCGCGAGGCCGATTTGTCGGCCAAGCGATACCGCGGTTCGAAGACCCGGCGCTGCTGCGCGGGCGCGGGCGCTTCCTCGACGATTTGCCGGTCAAACCGGGGACGCTGCATGGCGCGATCCTGCGCTCGCCCCATCCGCATGCCGAAATCCTTTCGATCGACACGAGCGCTG
>SBBV01000535.1 GCA_005240015.1 Candidatus Odyssella thessalonicensis
ACCCCGGCCCGCCCCGCAAGCGGGCCGGGAGAAGAGCCTACCGCACGCTCGACGTGATCGACGCGATCACCTCGTTTGCCATCTTGAACGGCGCGTCGTCGCTGACGATGCCGTGGCGGCGCGCGGTCCAGACGAAATCGGTGTATTCGGCCCACACCGTGCCGGCCGCGTCGCGATAAACGAGGATGCGCACCGGCCAGTCGATGCCGGATTCCTGGTTGCGCAGCATGAACTGCGTGCCGAGCGCGGGATTGCCGAAGATCAGCAGCACCGAGGGGCCGATCTTGATGTTGGCAGCGGCGGCGAGCTTGTCCTGGTCGATCTGCGCGAAGAAGGTGATGCCCTTCTTGGCGATGTCGGCCTTCAGGCGCGCGATCGTCTCGTCCATGCCATAGGCGCTCTTGACCTTGACGAGGCCGTTGGCGGCGACGGCGGACTTGGGGCTGTCGGCGAGGCTCGTGACCGGCGGCGGCACGAGCATGCCGATCAGCAAGCCGGCCGAGACGAGCGTGGCGATACGGGCGAACATTTCTCTCTCTCCATGAGCTGCGCCGCGGAGCGCGGCTGTCGGCTCAGAAGGTGCCGAAACGCGGCCCTACGCTGAAATGCCGATGCGTTATCGAATCAATCGGCGCGCGCTATTGCCTTCATGATCGGCTAGAGAAAGATTGGAAACCGATCCGTGGAGGGTTGAACGACATGCGCATTCTCGTACTGGGCGCCGGGGCCATGGGCGGGTATTTCGGCGGGCGCCTGGCCGAGGCCGGCGGCGAGGTCACGTTTCTCGTACGCCCGCGGCGCGCCGAAACGGTTGCCAAAGACGGGCTCGTCATCCACAGCCCGGCCGGCGACTGGAAGGGCCCGGTCAAGACGGTCCTCGCCGACGCGCTCACCCCCGACTACGACTTCGTCCTCTTCACCTGCAAGGCCTACGACCTCGACAGCGCGATCGCGGCGATCAAGCCGGCGGTGGGACCAGAGACGCGCGTGCTGCCGGTCTTGAACGGGATCCGCCACCTCGATGCGCTCGATGCCGCGTTCGGGAAGGCGCGCGTGCTCGGCGGCACGGCGCAGATCGGCGCGACGCTCACGCCCGAGGGCGCGGTGCGCCATATGAGCAAGTTCCATCTCCTGACCTTCGGCGAGCGGGTGCCCGCGCAGGCCAATTTCTGCGGCCACCTCGCACGCGCCCTGCAGGGTGCCAAGTTCGACCACCGCCACAGCCCGCATGTGATGCAGGACATGTGGGAGAAGTTCATCATGATCACGGTCGTCGCCGGCATGACGACATTGATGCGCGGCTCGATCGGCGACATCGTCGCCGCGCGCGACGGCGCCGGGCTGGTCAGCGCCACGCTCGAAGAATGCGCCGCGGTTTCCGCTGCGGCCGGCCACCCGCTCGAATCCAAGACGCTCGCCGGGCTGCGGGCCTGGCTGACCGAGAAGGGCTCGACCTTCTCCTCCTCGATGCACCGCGACACCGAGAAGCGCGGCCCCATCGAGGCCGACCATATCGTCGGCGACATGCTCGCCCGCGCCGAAGTCGCCAAGATTCCGGCGCCGATGCTGCGCGTGATCTATGCGAGCCTGCAAACCTACGAAGCCCGCCGCAAGCGCGAAGGCTGGTGAAGCGAAGTTTCGTTCGGAAATGGCGCGCCATTGGCGCGCCAATCATTCGTCTTCGTGATCTTCGTGTCTTCGTGGTGAAATCTTGCCCCGGCTCCCTGTTCACTTCCTTTCTGGCTGCGCACGCATACAATGCGCCCGGGCTGACCGGAGGACACGCACGTGCCGATGCTGAAACGCGGCGAGACGTATGACGAGGTCTATGCCGCGCTGAAGTGGGAAATCCCACGCGCTTACAACATGGCCTACGACATCTGCGACCGGCACGCGGCGGAGCCGGGGCGCACGGCGCTCATCTATTTCGACGAGCGTGGGCACGAGCACCGCTACGCGTTCAACGAGATCCGCGACATCGCCAACAAGCTCGCCAACGCGCTGACCGCACTCGGCATCCGGAAGGGCGACCGCGTCGCGATCCTGCTGCCGCAATCGCCCGAGACCGCGATCACGCATGTGGCGCTCTACAAGATGGGCGCCGTGGCGCTGCCGCTGTTCACGCTGTTCGGCGAGGACGCGCTCGAATACCGGCTCGGCAACAGCGGCGCCGCCGCCATCGTCACCAATCCCGAGAATCTTCCGAAGGTCACGGCGATCCGCGCGCACCTCGGCGACTTGAAGCACGTGATCCTGGTCGAGGCGGACGCCAGCATGTCGCGGCCCGGCGGGCAGCGCATGGCCCCGGGCGCAGATCACAGCTATTGGAGCCTGGTTGCGCGCGGGCAGAGCCAGTTCCGCAACGTCGCCACCAGCGCCGAGGATCCGGCCTTCCTCGTCTACACCTCGGGCACCACCGGCCAGCCCAAGGGCGCGCTGCACGCGCATCGCAGCATGCTCGCGCACATGCCCTCGATGGAGTTCTATCACCAGTTCTTCCCCGAGCCGGGCGATCTCTTCTGGTCGCCGGCCGACTGGGCCTGGATCGGCGGGCTCATGGACAATCTCATGCCGGCCTGGTTCTACGGCGTGCCGGTGCTGGCTTGGCGGGCGCGGAGATTCGACCCGGAAGAAGCCTTCGCGATGATCGCCCAGCACCGCGTGCGCAACTGCTTCTTCCCGCCGACGGCGCTCAAGATGATGCGCCAAGTGCCTCGTCCCAAAGAAAGATATGACTTCCGCCTGCGCTCATTGTTCAGCGGCGGCGAGACCATGGGCGAGGAGCTGCTGCACTGGGGTTATGAGACTTTCGGCCTCGTCATCGCCGAGGGCTACGGCCAGACCGAGTGCAACCTCATGGTCGGCAACTGCCCGGCGATCATGGACGTGATCCCCGGCTCGATGGGCCGAGCGTGCCCCGGCCACGTGGTCGAGATCGTCGACGAGGACGGCAAGGTCATGCCGGCCGGCACGGTCGGGCAGATCGCGTTCAAGATGCCCGATCCGATCGCGATGATCGGCTACTGGAACAACCCCGAGGCGACCAAGGCCAAGCATCGCGGCGAATGGATGCTCTCGGGCGACACGGGGATGAAGGACGACAAGGGCTATCTCTGGTTCAAGGGCCGCGCCGATGACGTCATCACCAGCGCCGGCTACCGGATCGGCCCCGGCGAGATCGAGGAATGCCTCGCCAAGCACCCGGCGGTGGCACTCGCGGCCGTGATCGGCGTGCCCGACCCGGTGCGCACCGAGGCGATCAAAGCCTTCATCGTCCCCGCCGCCGGCCACGAGCCCTCCGACCGCCTCGCCGCCGAAATCCAGGCCTTCGTGCGCACGCGCTTGTCGGCGCACGAATATCCGCGCCACGTGGAGTTCGTCACCGAGCTGCCGCTCACCGCCACCGGCAAGATCCGCCGCACCGAGTTGCGCGAGCGCGAGAAGGCGAAGGCGGCGGCCGCGACGGCGGCGACGCCGTAGGCTGCGCTAATCCCATTCGCCGGGGCGCACTTCGCAGATGAAGTCGGCCTTGGGAGCCAGACAGTCCGCGCCCGCGCGGCAGCCATAGGATTCGGTGGCGCGGCATTTCTTGCCCTCGCGCTGCGCCGGCGGCGCGAACACGAAATGGAAGCAGATGGTGTCGCTCCCGCCTTGCTGGAAGACCGCCACGGTCAGGCGCACCGGAGCGTCGGATTGCGCGAGCAGCCGATTGATCCTCGCCTGCACCTGCCCGAACTCGACCCTCTCGAGGCCCGAGCCCGCGCAGAAGCCGTTGTCCTTCTCGCCGGCCTTGGCCTTGCGCATGAGCTCGGCGGCGGCATCCTGGGCGGCGGCCGTGGCCGGGAGAGCCGCCGCACTCAGCATGAGCGCGGCGACGACGGCGATCGGAAGGCGGCGCATGGGGGAGGCTCTCTTCTGGTAGACGGCGCAGTGATGAACCATCCCGCCTCTTTGCGCCAGATGGCATATTGGGGCGGGATGACCGGGAGGATACGCCATGCCCAAGACCGTCGAGCACGTGCATTGGCCCGATGCGCCGAAGATGTGGATGCCCTATGCGCCGGCGATCAAGGTGACGGGCGGCACCACGGTCTACCTCGCTGGCGTCACCGCCGCGCCGGTCTACCACCATCACCCGCATCGGCCCGAGGAGTTCGACACGATGCCGCGCGACATGGCCGGGCAGACTCGGGCCGCGCTCGAGAACCTGAAGCGCGGGCTTGCGTCCGTGGGCGCGAGCTTCGCCGACGTGGTCAAGGCCGACCGCTTCGTGACCGACCTCGGCGATCAGGATGCGCTCAACCGCGTCTGGGGCGAGTATTTCGGCGACGCCAAGCCGGCGACGACGACGGTCCAGGTCGTGCGCCTCGCCACCGATCCGCGCTGCCTCGTCGAGATCAACGCGGTCGCGGTGATTGAGGGGTAGCGGCCGTGTCGATTGCCGCCCTTTGCGGAAAATCAGTCCATTCCCAAACATGTCGTCCCCGCGAAAGCGGGGACGCATGGAACGCTTCCGCGGCTTCGGCCTTCGCGGTGAACGCACCTCGGTGGAGAGATGGGTCCCCGCTTTCGCGGGGACGACAAGAGTTGGAAGCGCTCCGCCTCCCCTCGGTTCAATCCCAGATGCCCGGCCGCTTCTCGCAAATCGACTGGCCGGTGTTGACGCGGCAGTCGCGGCCGGTGATGCAGCCGTAGATCACCGAGTCGCGGCATTTCATGCCGCCCTTCATCACGACCGGCGAGAATATGAGATAGAAGCAGGTCTTGGGCAGCGGCGGAGGCTCGTCGCTGACGAACACCATCGTGTATGGCTCGCCGTCGTTGCGCGCGAGCATCTCGTTGAGCCGCGCGCGGACATGCGGCTGACCCATGCGCTCGAGGCGCTCGGCGGCACGCTCGCAGTAGCCCTCGTCCAGTTCCCTTGCCTTGGCCTTCCGCTGCAGCTCGCGCGCGATGTTGTCCTGCGCCGCCACGGTGTCAGCGGCGGCAAGGCCGAGCATCGCCAGGCAAAGAATCACGGCACGACGCATGCGCTCCTCCGGGCTGCGCTGAGACTCTCGCGAATTCATGAACCATGGGCGCGCCCGGCGCCAGCCCCCGGCTCGCGCCGCGACACTTTTGGCTCGCGCCGCGCTCTGTTATCGTCGCGCCGCCTGCCATGGACCAAGCCACCGCAATCGCGCTCATCCGGCGCACGCTCGATCACCTCGCCGACGGCACCACCGACATGCTGCCGGACGGCCACGTGCGTCCGGTAGCGTTCTACACCGACGAAATGCAGTTTGCGCGCGAGCGCGCGCTGTTCCGGCGCCTCCCGGTCGCGATCGGCTACAGCGCCGAGGTGGCGAATCCAGGCGATTTCATCACGCACGACCTCTCGGGCGTGCCGCTGCTCGCGGTGCGCGGGCGCGACGGCGTGCTGCGCGGCTTCGTCAACGCCTGCCGCCACCGCGGCACGCGCATCGAATGGGAGGCCTGCGGCAGCGGCAAGCGCGCGTTCGTCTGCCCCTATCACGCCTGGACCTACCGCGACGACGGTGCGCTCGCGCACATCCCGCATGCCGAAGGCTTTCCGGACGTCGACCGCACTACGCACGGGCTCGTGCCGGTGCGCATCGCCGAGCATTGCGGCCTGGTCTGGGCCGTGGCCGATCCCACCTGGAGCGGCGATCTCTCGGCCATTCTGGCGCCGCTCGCGGCCGAGGTCGACGCGCTCGGGCTCGCCACCCATGTGCCCTACGCGGCCCGGCGCTACGAGATCGCGGCCAACTGGAAGCTCGTCAACGACTCGTCGCTCGATTCCTACCATGTCCGCCACGCGCATCGGCGCACCATCGCGTCGATGTTCCTCGACACGATGTGCGTGTTCGACCGCTTCGGCCGCCATCAGCGCCTCTTCCTCGCCAAGCGCACGATCGAGAGCCTGCGCAACACCGATCCCGCGACTTGGCGCATCCGCGACCACGGCAGCCCGCTCTATTTCTTCTTCCCGGGGACCGTGGTGCTGCTCGAGCCCGATCATGCGCAGATCGCGCAGATGTGGCCGGTCTCGCCCGACCGCACGATCGTGACCGGCGCCACGCTCATCCCCGAGCCGCCTACGAGCGGCAAAGCGCGCGCGCATTGGGACAAGAACGTGCAGATCTTCTGGGGCACGCTCGTCGAGGACTTCGCGCTGATGGAATCGAAGCAGTCCACCTTGCGCGCCGGCGCCAACGATCATCTCACCTTCGGCCGCTTCGAGCATTCGGCGCGGTGGTTCCACGAAGCGGTGGACTCGGCGCTGGCCGATGCCGCGTAAGCGCGCGCAGCCCGGCTGGGTCCGGCGAATCTTCGGCGCGGCGCTGGCAACCGTTGCCGCCCTCGCCGCCGCTTCGGTGCTCTCGGTCGCCGCCTACGGGGTCGTTCCGCCGCCGGCGACGCCGCTCATGTGGCTGCGCGGCATCGAGGACGGCGCCTGGCCCGACGCGCGGCGATGGATGCCGCTCGTGCGCATCTCGCGCCATCTGCAGCGTGCGGTGATCGCCTCGGAAGACGCGCGCTTCTGCGCGCATGCCGGCTTCGACTGGGTCGAACTCCGGCGTGTCTATGACGAATGGCGCACTGGCGACGGCAGCCGCGGTGCCAGCACGATCACCAATCAGGTCGCGAAGAACCTCTTCCTGTGGCCCGGCCGCAGCCTTTTGCGCAAAGTAGCGGAGGCCGGGATCAGCGTGCTGATCGAGGCGCTCTGGAGCAAGGACCGCATCCTCGAGGTCTATCTGAACATCGTCGAGATGGGCGACGGCGTCTACGGCGCCGAGGCGGCGGCGTGGGTCCATTTCCGGCGCCGGGCCGCCGATCTTTCCCCGCTGCAGGGTGCGCTCATCGCCGGCGTGTTGCCCAACCCGCGCATCCGCGCCGACGCGCTG
>SBBV01000174.1 GCA_005240015.1 Candidatus Odyssella thessalonicensis
CTCGCCGACCGAGAAGCTGCGCGCCGCACCTTCGACCTTGTCCTCGGTGATGTCGCCGAACGGCTTCAGCTCGCTGCCAGTGCGGACGCTGCCCTTCTTGCTCGCGAAATCGAGCACCAGGATCTCGCGCTTGTCCTCTTCGGTGACCGGCGTCGCCGTGCATTTCCCTTGCGCGTCGCATTCCACCGTCTGCACCGGCGTGCAGGCGACCTTGCCGGCTGTGAGGACGTCGGCCTGCGCCGCCGCGGACTGCGGCAGCGCAAGCGCCACGGCGACCGTGAGCGCGGCGCCGAGAGCGGCCGTGAATCGGGTTTTCATGGGCGTTCCTTTCGCGGTGTGATCCCGGGCCGGAGCGGTTCGAGATTGGGAACAGGAGACGCAGAGGCGCAGAGAACGACGCAATGCGCGCCTTTGGCGCGCCGCAAGCACTCTCTGCGTCTCTGCGCGAGCGCGTCATGGGAACATACCTTCCGTAAGTGGGGGCCGCGCCTTTAGCGCTGCCGCTGCGGCGCCACAGTGAACAAGATCACAGTGCAATGTCCGCGCCACGGCCGCAAGCGCGGCATGGCGCGGCGCCTTGTCGTGCATGGAGGGGATCGCACCCCCGGCTGGCGCAGCGCTGTCCGAGAAAAATTCGGCATTTCCTCTCATTGTCGTCCCCGCGAAAGCGCGGACCCACGTAGCGCTTCCGGCCCGCGTGCTTCGCAGCGAACGCACGGCAGCGGAAGCATGGGTCCCCGCTTTCGCGGGGACGACAACCCGCTTTTGTGGTTGGTTCCGGCCGGCGCGCGATCGCTCGGCCGCGCCTCAGGCGCGCCGCGCGTCCGGATGCAGGTTCTGCAGCCGCTCGATCTCGTTCCGGACCGCGAGCCAGACGCGCGCCCCTTCGGGGTCGCCGTAGCGGAGCTTCACCTGGGCGCGGGCGGCAGCGACCGCGGCCGCGTCGATCCCGTACCAGTCGATCAGCGCCCGGGCGCTCATCGCCACGAAGCGCGCACCATCGTTCATGTCCGTTCCCCACTCTCAAAAAGCGCGGGGTCCAAGGCCAGCCTCCCCATAACAACGGCCGATCCTGGCTCCCGTATCCGGGACCGTAGGCCGCCCGAAGATGAACAGGTGTGACGGTTATCACACCCGGCGCGCCCTGGGCGCAGCGGAGGCATGCGCTCGGGTGCGCGCTGGGGATCAGCCGTGCCTCATGCAAGTGCTTGCAAGTGCTCGAAGACGGGCGACGGCGTGATCTGTTAGATATTGTGTCATCATTCGGCGTGGCCCTTGGCTTGGGGGACGCAGATGAGGCGACGCGAATTCCTGATGCTTCTTGGCGGCGCCGCGGCGTGGCCTCTCGCCGCTGACGCGCAGCAGGCAGGAAAAGTCTACCGGGTAGGCTATCTCTCAACCAATTTCCCTTCTGTAGAGACTTTTCGCGTCGACGGATTCAGACAAGCTCTCCGCGATCTCGGATACGTGGAGGGAAAAAACATCGTCATTGAGTATCGATTTGCCGAGGGACGGCATGATCGGCTCCCCGACCTCGCGGCCGAGCTGGTGCGGCTCGAAATCGACGTCATGGTGACAGGGGGAACCCCGGGAACCCGTGCGGCACGGCAAGCGACCAGGACAATCCCCCTTGTCATGACGCTCGTTGGTGATCCTGTTGCAGCGGGGCTGGTTGACAGTCTTGCAAGGCCGGGCGGAAACATCACGGGATTGACCCAAATCTCACCGCAGCTCAGTGGAAAAAGGCTGGAGCTGCTGAAGGAGGCGTTTCCCGAGATTTCCCGTGCGGCCGTATTCGTTGATAAGGAACTTGCCGCTCAGCGGATGACCCAGCCTTTGCAAGAAACCCAGGTGGCGGCATCGGCTTTAGGCATCACGCTCCAGCTGCTCGAGGTGGAGGGTGCCAATCCGGATTTGGACGGCGCATTCGGAAGAGCGACGAGCGGGCGCGCCGATGCTCTGATTGTCCTGCCGGGCCCGGTGCTGGAGCGTCACATGAAGCGTGTCGTCGACCTGGCGGCAATGACCCGGCTTCCGGCGATGTACCCGACGAAGGAGTTTGTCGAGGCCGGCGGCCTCATGTCCTATGGGCCCGACTTCGTCGACTTGTTCCGGCGCGCGGCCACCTATGTCGACAAGATCTTGAAAGGAACAAAGCCCGCCGACCTGCCCGTCGAGCAGCCGACGCGGTTCGAGCTCGTGATCAACCTCGGGGCCGCAAAGTCGCTCGGCCTCACGATCCCCGCGTCGCTGCTCGCCCGCGCCGACGAGGTGATCGAGTAGAGCCGATCCCGTCCGGCTGGGGTCATTGGCAGCAACAAACGGCTCGCGTGGCCTGCGACCGGTTCTGCTCGCAAAGAAAAAAGGGGTCTGACCCCTTTTTTCGCACCATCGGCGGCCGAAACCGGGGCCGCGCCGGCGAAGGCAAGTGCAACCGACCGATTTCGTGGTTCGATTGATTCAGCAGTGAGGGACGGAGCGCCGGATCGAATAGGATTGCGGCCGGCGCTTCGCCTTCCATTCGCTAGCGGATTGCGCGCCGCGGATATTGGCCGATCGGCACGGACTGCAGGCGGCTGCTGTTCTTGCCGCCACCGGTGATCGCGCACTGCGACCACTGCGTGCATTCGCAGCGCGGCGGGTTGGTCAGCGTGCACGAGGTCTTGAGGCATGTGGCGCTGCCGCCGCCCGGGCACTGCGGCGGCGGCTCGGCGAAAGCGGCCGAGGCGGTGGCAACAAGGCCCGCCAAGGCGGCGGCGCTGAGGGCGAGACGGATGCCGAACATGATGAGAGCCTTTCCTGGTCCTGTCGGTTGGGTTTGCCGGCAACGCCGGCTGACATCGCGACCGTAACAGCTCCGTCCCCGCGCCGCTGTGGCGGCGGTCACCGGCGCGCGGTGACGCGCGTCACGCGCGGGGGCGCAGCGCGCGCGGCCGGCGCTCGCGTGGGGTCGTGCGGCTTCCGATTCAATCAGCGAAGCTCGCTGGCACCCGCGTCGTCTGCGCGCCAAAGATCCGCGCGAACGTCTATGTCGTCGACGTGTTCCAGAAGAAATCGAGACCGGGAGCAATCTCCTGTCGCTGGTCCTCAAAGCGATGCGCGAGCGGAAGCTCACGCAGCAGCAAGCCGCCGCGCTCTGCGGCGTCGACCAGCCGACGCTCTCCAAGCCGCTGAACGGCCACCTCGAAAGCATCGCGCGATGGCTGACGGCGCTCGGGAAATCGGTGCTGATCAACGTGGCACCGAAAGGACGCGGCGCCGAGCGCGGGTCGCTGAGCGTGCGGGTAACCGAGGAAAATCGTGTTCTGACCGATTGCCTTTGCTTAGAAAGTCAGTTGCATTAGCGGTTGGAGCCACCCCCAATTACGTGGGTTGCCGGGGTCGGGTCGACGGCTGTGTGGGCCGAGCTACGCGCGAGGGGCTATCAAATTGAGTTTTGTTCGCATGCAGAAGCGATTCTGCGCGTGGACTTTCGGAAACCGACAAAGGAGTTGAGATCTGTTCTGGCCGGTCTGCGAATTCCGATCGAGAGTCTCGTTCGGGGCGGAGGCGGCGAAGCAGCCATCACGCAAGGCTTGCGAAAGAGCCTAACCGCATTGGAATGGAAGAAGCATACATTCGAGATCAAAAAGCTGATCAACCAGAAAGAGCGCGAGTCGATCAGCCACGAGATGGATCACGTGCGGCGATGCTCTAACGGCAACCTGGCTTTGGAAATTGAGTGGAACAACAAGGATCCATTCTTCGACAGAGATCTTGAGAATTTCAAGCGGCTACACGTTGAGGGGGCCATTAGTGTTGGCATTATCATCACGCGCGGCAGGGAACTCCAGGCGAAGCTGCGGGATTTCGTGCTGGCCTTTGCACGTCGGCATCGAATAGGGGGCTTTGATGAACTCGCAGTTTTCGGGGTTAGACCGACTGACCGTCAGCGTGAGGAGGTAAATAGGCGCGTCAAGTCTGGTTCGACTTTTGCTGAAGCGTGGGCAGATGCATTTTGTTCAGACAAATTCGGCCAAGCCACTACGCACTGGCGCAAATTGGAAGATCGTGTCCGCCGCGGTGTCGGGAATCCTTGCCCGCTGCTGTTGATCGGGATACCGGATACCGTAGTCGACCCGTAACCCAGTTACGCCGCGACGCTCGAATTGTAGGCGTAGGTATTCCAGTCTGGCTTGTATCGCGGATCCGCCTGATCGCCGAACGAGCACCAGCCCGGCCGAGATCCGCGTGCAAAGAGTTCGAGAAATGGGCCTGGGCTGCATGCCTCGATAATCGAATATTGCTCATCGGGCTTGCGCGAATGCTCGCGCTTGCGTGTTGCGATGTAATTGACCTGCCGTCTACCGGGAGGAAGCGTTCGCGCGTTCTTGCCGCGTGTGCCAAACAGGATCAGCTCAGTGACATTGCGGAAATAGAAGCCGACCCCGCGGCCATCGGGGCCACCGTCTTTGCGCACCTTGTGCCATACGATGTTGGATTTGTAGATAAAGCCCCAGGCTTCGAGAACGCGAAGACCTTCCGGCAGGAGCGCGTTCGGAACCCAGAGATAAAGGTGGGCTACCGACGCGACTAACTTGCTCACAGGGAGCGAAGCAATTTGGTCTACGCTGAGTGTCCCATAGCGGGACAACCTTCTATGCTCGGGAGCAACCTTCCCGGTGCGATTTGTGAAGCGCCAGGGCGGATCGGCCAGCACGGTGCCAAAGGGAGCGCTCCCTGCAAATTCCATCAGCTCGGAGGCAATCGTCATTTCCGGGAGGCTCGGGCATCCTTGCATGAAGGGTACCTTATATAGCAGCATGTGCACATGTCTACGCTAATACTTGTGGATATATCCGGGGCTAGCAGCTGATGTTGCATTAATGTACTCATTCTTGGTTTTAGTTGTCAAACAGAGTTATGCTATCGTATTAGTTGTAGTGCCAACCGCCCTATGTGGTTCGCAAGCATCGCGCCAGACTCCAGACTAATGTCGCCGTGATGACTTAGGTTTGCAGCAGCCCCTACACCCCCACCTCCGCCGCCGCCGCCGCGAGCGCGGCCATCCGCGCCTTGTTTCCCTGCACGGCGAGGCGCTGGTGGTAGAAGCGGAGGCCGCGCAGGCCGCCCAGCTCTTCGCCGCCGCCGGCGCGGCCGGGGCCGCCGTGCACGCACATCGGCATGACGATGCCGTGGCCGGTCTGGAGCTTGCCGACCGCGTCGTCGATGACCATGACGCGGCCGTGGCTGGCGCCGAGGCCGAGCACCGCCTCGCGCGCGAACGCGTCGTCGGCCGTGAACACCGAGGCGACCAGCGAGCCGCCGCCGCGGGCGGCGAGCGCGAAGGCTTCGTCGGGCGAATCGTAGGGCATCAAGGTCGAGACCGGGCCGAACACCTCGATCTCGTGCACGGCCCTGGCGCCGGCCGGGGAATCGCAGCGCAGCAAGGTCGGCGGCACGAACGCGGATTTCGCGGGATCGGCGTCGACCGGCTTGAACGCGCCCTCGCCGGTGACGGCCTTGGCCTCGCGCTTCAGCTGGGCGAGCCCGTCGAGCACGTTCTTCTGCTGCACCTTGTCGACGATGGGGCCCATCGTCACGGTCTCGTTGCGCGGATTGCCGGTGACGGTCTTGGCGATGCGCTGGCGCAGCGCCTCGGTCACGTCGTCGGCGAGCGCGCGCGGCACCAGCGCGCGGCGGATCGCCGTGCACTTCTGCCCGGCCTTCACCGTCATCTCGCGATGCACCTCGCGCACGAAGAGATCGAATTCGGGCGCGCCGGGCTTGGCGTCGGGGCCGAGCAGCGAGGAGTTCAGGCTGTCGGCCTCGGCGTTGAAGCGGATCGAGTTGCGGATGATGTTGGGATGGCTCCTGAGCTTCGCCGCGGTCTCGGCCGAGCCGGTGAACGCGATCGCGTCGCGCCGGTCGAGGTGGTCGAGCAGATCGCTGGCGCTGCCGCAGACGAGCGAGAGCGCACCCTCGGGCACGACGCCGGCCTTGACGACGTCCTCGACCATCGCATGCGCGAGCAGCGCCGTGGCCGTCGCGGGCTTGGCCAGCACCGGCACGCCGGAGAGGAACGCCACCGCGACCTTCTCCCAGAGGCCCCAGGAGGGGAAGTTGAACGCGTTGATGTGGACGGCCACGCCCTCGAGCGGCACGCGGATGTGCACGGCCTGGAACGTGTCGTCCTTGCCGAAGCGGTCGAAGCCGCCGTCCCTGAGATACTTGGCCTCGCCCAAGCCCTTGCCGATCGCGCTGTAGTATTTGAGCGTGCCCGAGCCGCCGTCGACGTCGATCATCGCGTCGATCTTGGTGTTGCCCGAGTTGTCGCGCGCGATGGCGTAATACTTGTCCTTGTTGGCGACGAGGACGTCGGAGATTTTGCCGAGCAGCGCCGCGCGCTCGGCAAAGCTCATCTTCCGGAGATTAGGGCCGCCGACGCGCCGCGCGTAGTCGAGCGCCGCGCGGTAATCGAGCCCTTCGGTCGAAGCGCGCGCGAGCTCCTCGCCGGTGACGGGGTCGATGAGCGCCGTGCCGGCACCCTTGCCTTCGATCCACTGGCCGGAGACGTAATTCCTGAGCTTCATGGGGATTCCCTCGCTGCGGTCTTTTGTTCATCACCCAACCAAATTTGTCGTCCCCGCGAAAGCGGGGACCCATCTCTCCGGCGGTAAAGCTTACGCGCTTGACGCCAAGCTTGCGGCGCCATGGACCCCCGCTTTCGCGGGGGCGACAAAAATGGTTTGCTTCACCACGGATGCAGCTCTTCCCAGTTCGGATTCGACTTCTCGATAAGCTCGATCTTCCATTTGCGATACCACTTCTTCATCGCCTTTTCGCGGTCGATGGCATCGCGCACGTCCGCAAAGCCCTCGAACCAGACCAGCCGATTGACACCGTACTTTGCCGCAAAACCCGGAACCTGCCCTGCTTTATGCTGCTCGACGCGCACCGGCAGATTCCCGGTGACGCCGATGTAGAGCGTTCCGCGCGGCTTGCTCGCCAGGATTATAGACATAGGCGCGTTCGGCCATCCCTGCGTCTCGTCGAGCCTCAGTTCTCGTCCCCGCGAAAGCGGGGGACCAGTGTCTCCGGCGGCAGAACTCATGCGTTTGACGCCGAGGCGGCGGAAGCATGGGCCCCCGCTTTCGCGGGGGCGACAAGATTTCTTAGACTTATGGCGAAGGATTCTCACGCGCCACAGGCGCGCATTCTTACCCTCCGTGTCCTCCGTGTCCTTTGTGGTTCAAATTTTTCTTTCTCCCGCCTCCCTGCGACCTTCTTCGGCTACGCCGCTTCGGCGCGGGCGCCTTCGACTTGCTTGGCCCAGTCCTTCACCCACTTGACACCCTCGTCCTCCGGCACGGTGCCGGCGCTGGCGTCGTGGGTGAAGATGGTGCCGATGCGGCGCGCGCCGCATTCCTC
>SBBV01000256.1 GCA_005240015.1 Candidatus Odyssella thessalonicensis
ACCTTGAACGTGACGTGATAGCGCTTGAACTCGTCTTTGCGCAGAAAGCCCAAGGATTCGAGCGTGGCTGTGAAGCGTTGCGCGGCGCTCATGTCGAGACCGGCTGCCTGCGCGATCTCGCCGAGCCGCATCGGCCGGCGCGCCACGTCAAATGCCGTCAAAACGCGCAATCCCTTCTCGACCGAGCCCACGAAAAGGGCGGAGGGCTGAAATTGCCGCCGCGCCCCTTCGGCCGGCGCGGCGCGCCTCGGCTTCGCTTTCGGATTGCCGTGCTTTTTCTTCATCGGCGTGTTGACCCGCGTATGGACCTGCGTCTATCCTTATTACAATGTAGTTTTCAATATTAAAATGCAATAACGCGTCCAAGAGGCGCATCGGGCGGAGCGACGTGAACGGACTGGTCGTTGAGCGGGACGGACCCATTGCGGTGCTGGCGTTGAATCGCCCGGCTTCGCTGAATGCGCTCGACGCGCCGACGCGGCGCGCCGTGTGCGCCGCGCTCGCCGAGCTCGCCGCCGACACCGCGATCGGCGCCGTTATCTTCACCGGCACGGGCGAACGCGCGTTCTGCGCTGGGCAGGACGTGCGCGAGAGCGAAGCGCTCGGCCGCGACGACGGCCCGCGCTGGATGGAGTCGTGGACGGCCTATTTCAGCGCCATCTCCTCGTTCCCAAAGCCGGTGATCCACGCGATCAACGGCGTTGCAGCCGGCGCCGGGTTCGAGACCGCGCTGATGGGCGATGTGCGCCTCGCCGTGCCTCATGCGCGGTTCTTGATGGCCGAGATCGACATCGGCCTGCCGGCCATTGTCGGCGGCTTCCTGTTGCAGACGCAGCTCGGGCTTTCGCGCGCCGTCGAAATGGTGCTGAGCGGCCGCGCGATGTACGCCGAGGAGGCACGGCGCGCCGGCATCGTGCACGGGATCGTCGCACCGGCCGATCTCATTGCGCAGGCCAAGGCGCGCGCCCGCGAGCTGGCAGCAAAGCCGGCGACGGCGCTCGCGCTGACCCTCGGGAACTTCCGTCGCCAATTCCGCCGGGGCCTGGCCGAGGCCGAAGCTGCTTCGGCCGCCTATCAAAGCGAGGCCATCGCCACCGGCGAGCCGCAGCAGGCGATGGCGCGGTTCCTCGCCAAGAAGAGATCGCCGGCCGCAGGCGGCCCCCACCCTATCCGCATCAAGGAGCAACGCATGGGCAAGTTCATCAAGGTGGCGCAGGACGGAGACGTCACCATCATCACGCTCAACCGGCCCGAGGTGATGAATGCGTGGCATTCGGCGATGCGCGTCGAGATCACCGAGACGCTGGCGAAGATGAACGCCGATCCCAAGGTGCGCGCGATCGTCATCACCGGCGCGGGGGACCGCGCGTTCAGCGCCGGTCAGGATCTCAACGAGACGAAGACTTTCGATGCCGCGCGCGCCGCCGAATGGATCGAGGAATGGCGGCGCATGTACGGTACGATCCGCGCGCTCGAGAAGCCATTCATCGCGGCGCTGAACGGGGTCGCCGCCGGCTCGGCTTTTCAGGTAGCGCTCCTGACCGACGTGCGCGTCGGCCATGCCGGCGTGCGCATGGGCCAGCCCGAGATCAATTCCGGCATCGCGAGCACGCTCGGCCCTTGGCTCATGAAGGAGATGATCGGGCTTTCGCGCACGATCGAGCTCACGCTCTCGGGCCGCATGATGGACGCGGCCGAGTGCCACGCGATCGGCCTGATCCACAAGCTGGTGCCGAAGGAGCGCGTGATGGAGGCGGCGCTCGAGACCGCGCGCGAGCTTTCCGCCAAGCCGCCCGTGGCGATGCGCCTCGACAAACGGCGCTTCCGCGAGGTGACCGAGGCGAGCTTCAACGATGCGCTCGAATCCGGTATCCGCATCCAGAAAGAATCCTACGCGAGCGGCGAGCCGCAGCGCGTGATGGAGAAATTCCTGGCCGAGCGCGGCAAGCGGAATTCCGCTTGAGGCCGCGACAGAAGACAACCGAACGTGTGACCAGGACCAACCGCATCTGCAACAGGGAGGACAGCATGTCGATCTTTCGTGACCCGGACGCGCCGAGGACATTCCCGCTCGCCTTGACGCTCGACCGCCGCCGGTTCCTGGCCGGCAGCGGCGCGCTCGCCGCCACGGCGGCGATGGGCGATCTCGCCCTCGCACAAACCGGCGGGCGCATCGTTGTCGCCGATCCGGGCGGGCCGTTCGGACCCGCGTTCAAGGCGGCATTCCACGACTCGTTCAAGGCCGATACCGGCATCACCTCGGTGCAGATCGCGCGCGAGCACGAGCCCACGGCGCAGGTGGCGACGATGGTGAAGACCAAGAACTACACCTGGGACGTCGTGACGCTCACGCTTTCGGCGCGCGACATCCTGCACAAGCAGGGCATGCTCGAGCCGCTCGACTGGAGCCTGCCGGACATGAACGAGATCATGCCGGAGGCGCGGCATCCGGCCTGGATGGGCACCGACGTCTACTGCACGATCCTCGCCTATCGCAGCGACAAGTTCGCGAGCGGCGGCCCGCAGAGCTGGCGCGACTATTTCGACACCGCGAAGTTCCCGGGCCGGCGTTCGATGCGGCGGAGCCCGATCGACACGCTCGAGATCGCGCTGCTCGCCGACGGTGTGGAACCCGCCAAGCTCTATCCGCTCGACGTCGACCGCGCGTTCAAGAAGCTCGACACGATCAAGAAGAACATCGCCGTGTGGTGGACCGGCGGCGCGCAGACAACGCAGCTCTTGCAGAGCGGCGAGGTCGACATGGTGCCGACCTGGAATGCGCGCGCCCAGACCGTGACTGATGCGGGCGGGCCGGTGAAGATCAGCTGGAACCAGGGCCTCTACTCGATCGAGGGCTGGGGCATCGCCAAGGGCAATCCCAAGGCGGCGATCGCGAAGCGGTTCGTGGCCTACACCGCGAACGCCAAGCGCCAGGCGGCGTTCACGAAGGGCCTCGCCTACGGGCCGACCAACCCCAATGCCTACAAGTTCATCGACAAGGAGACCGCGGCCAAGCTGCCGACGGCGCCCGACATCTTCCCAAAGATCATCCTCGCCAAAGAGGAATGGTGGGCGGCCAACCGGCAGAAGGCCGAGGAACGCTTCACCGCCTGGATGCTGAGCTAGCCGTAGCCGATTGAACGAGCCGCGCCCGCCGCTTCATCGCGGCAGGCGCGAGCCTTGCCTTGCGCTATCGCCCATGACCGCGAAGACGAAGCTCAAGACCGTCGCACTCTCGAAGAACTACGATTCAGTCGTAGCGCTCGCCGGCGCCGATATCGAAGTGCGCGAGGGCGAGTTCGTGACGCTGCTCGGGCCTTCGGGCTCGGGCAAGACGACGCTGCTGATGATGGTGGCCGGACTCGTGCAGCCTTCGGGCGGCGAGGTCTGGATCGACGGCAAGCTCTCGACCTACCTGCCGCCGCATCTGCGCGACATCGGCATGGTGTTCCAGAACTACGCGCTGTTCCCGCATCTGACCGTCGCCGAGAACATCGCGTTTCCGCTCCGCATGCGGCGCATGGCCGAAAGCGAGATCGGCAAAGAGGTGTCGCGCATCCTCGACCTCGTGCAGCTGCCGGCGGTGGCGCGGCGTCTGCCGCGCGAGCTTTCGGGCGGCCAGCAGCAGCGCATCGCGCTGGCGCGCTGCCTCGTCTACAAGCCCTCGATCGTGCTGATGGACGAGCCGCTCGGCGCACTCGACAAGAAGCTGCGCGACCAGATGCAGCTCGAGATCAAGGCGCTGCAGCGCCGGCTCGGCATCACCGTCGTCTACGTTACGCACGACCAGGAAGAGGCGATGACGATGTCGGATCGCATCTGCCTCATGAACCACGCAAGGATCGAGCAGGTCGACACGCCCGAGACGCTCTATTTCCGGCCGCGCACCGTTTTCGCCGCGGATTTCCTCGGTGATTCGAATATCTTCAAGGCGCGCCTCTCCGCCGGGCGGCTCGAAGGGCCGGGCGGACTCATCGTACAGGGGCTCGGCAGCGGCATCGCCAGCGCCGTCACGGCGGTCATTCGGCCCGAGAGCTTGCGGCTCCTCACCAATGGCGAGGCCACGGAAGGCAGTGCTGCGGGCAAGCTCGAGAACGTGGTCTTCGTCGGCGGGTTCATGCGCCTCTTCGTGCGGCTCGCGGACGGCACGATCCTGCAGGCCAAGGGCGCCACCGCGCCGGGACTCAAGCTTCCGCCTCCGGGCCACGCGGTGCGGCTCGGTTGGCCGGCCGCCGCCACCGTCCTCCTTCCCGACGGAGGTACCAAGTGAGCGGCCTTGAGCGCACGCTGCGCCCGCCCTCGCGTTGGCGGACCTATGCCGGCGTCGTGCCGCTAGGTCTCTTCTTGCTGCTGCTGTTCGTCTACCCGATCGTCGATCTCTTGTGGCTGAGCTTCTTCGATCAGGCTGGCGAGCCCTCGACCGAGCATTATCGCGCCGTCGTCGCCAATCCGGTCTGGCTGCGCGTGATGACGATCACGTTCGAGATCGCGGGTTGGACGACGCTGTTCTGCGTGCTCGCCGGCTATCCGGTCGCCTATCTGCTCGCCACGGCGAGCGAATCGACGCGCAGCCGCCTGCTGCTCTGGGTGATGCTGCCGTTCTGGACGAGCTTTCTCGTCCGCACCTTCGCCTGGATCGTGCTGCTGAGCCAGAACGGTCCGCTCAATCGGCTCGTGGCAGCGCTCGGGCTCTCCGATGCGCCGCTCGCGCTCATCTACAACTTCACCGGCACGATGATCGGCATGGTGCACGCGCTGATGCCGCTCGCTGTGCTCACCATGCTCTCGGTGATGACCAACATCGACCCGCGCCTGCGCGGCGCCGCCGCGACGCTGGGCGCGCGCGGCGGCGAAACTTTCTGGCGCGTATACTTCCCGCTCTCGCTCCCGGGCGTCGCCGCGGCGGCGCTGATGGTGTTCATCACCGCGCTGGGCTTCTTCATAACGCCGGCGCTCCTCGGCGGGCGGCGCGAGACGATGATCTCGCAAGTGATCATCATCCAGGTCCAAGATCTCCTGAACTGGAGCTTCGCCGGCGCACTCTCGGTCGTGCTGCTGGTCTCGGCGCTGCTGATCTTCGTCCTCTACGACCGCCTGCTCGGAGTCTCGACCTTGTCTGGCGAGGCGCGCTGGACGATGTCGCAGATCCGGCCGAGCAGCGCTACGGCGGAAGCACCGATCACATCGCCGATACGGCCCAAAAATGTCTTGCGCCCCGTGC
>SBBV01000312.1 GCA_005240015.1 Candidatus Odyssella thessalonicensis
CCCCTGCCCCCTCTCCCCCGGGAGAGGGGGAACTATTGGAAGGCGACTTCGGCAAAGCTGCGCAGCTTGCGCGAGAGCAGCCGTTCGCGCTCCTGCGTGCGCAGCGTTTCGAGCGCTTTGAGGCCGATTTCGAGGTGCTGCTGGATGCGCTGGCGGTAGAACGCGTCGGCCATGCCGGCGAGCTTGATCTCGCCGTGCAGCGGCTTGTCGGAGACGCAGAGCAAGGTGCCGTAAGGGACGCGGCAGCGCAGGCCGTTGGCGGCGATGGTGGCCGATTCCATGTCGAGCGCGATCGCGCGCGACTGCGAGAGCCGGCGGATGATGGCCGAGTGGTCGCCGAGCTCCCAGTTGCGGTTGTCGACGCTGGCGACCGTGCCGGTGCGCATCACGCGCTTCAAGTCGTAGCCCTTGAGCCCGGTCACCTCTTCCACCGCGCGCTCGAGCGCCACCTGCATCTCGGCCAGCGCCGGCACCGGGACCCACAGCGGGAGATCCTCGTCGAGCACATGGTCCTCGCGCACATAGCCGTGCGCCAGCACGTAGTCGCCGAGCTTCTGCGTGTTCCTCAACCCGGCGCAGTGGCCGAGCATGAGCCAGGCGTGCGGGCGCAGCACGGCGACATGGTCGGTCATCGTGCGCGCGTTGGAGGGGCCGGCGCCGATGTTGATCATCGTGATGCCGTTGTCGCCCTCGGCGACGAGGTGGAACGCCGGCATCTGCGGCAGGCGCGCGGGCGGCGCGTCGTCCGGCACCGGCGCGCCGAAGCGGGCGTTGCGGGTCACGACATCGCCGGGCTCGACGAAGGCGAGATATTCGGGATCGCCGGCGGCCATGCGCTCGCGCCCGAGGCGCGCGAACGCGTCGACGTAGAACTGGTAGTTCGTGAAGATCACGAAATTCTGGAAATGCTCGGGGCTGGTGCCGGTGTAGTGGCGCAGGCGGTGCAGCGAGTAGTCGATGCGTGCGGCACGGAACAGCGCCAGCGGCGCGGGCTGGCCCGGCGCCAGCACGTGCGTGCCGTTGATGATCGTGTCGTCCATGGCGCTCAAATTGGGGGCGTCGAAGAGGTCGCGCAGCGGCCGCTCGGGCGAGAGGCCATTGCGGCGGAGCGTCTCGGTCTCGAAGTTGACGTCGCGCTTGTAGGCGAAGTGGACCGGAATCGCCTCGTCCGATTCGCCGATCTCGACCGGCACCGAGTGATTGCGCAGCAAGAGCTCGATCTGCTCGGTCAAATAGCGGCGGAAGAGGTCGGGCCGCGTGACCGTGGTCTCGTAGACGCCGGGTCCCGCCAGAAAGCCATAGGCCAGGCGCGAATCAAGCCGCGCATAGGTGGCGGTGGCGATGCGGATGAAGGGGTAGGTCGCGCGCACGCGCGCCAGCGGCATGCGGCCCTGGAGGAACGCCTCGAACTGCGCACGCAGAAACGCGGTGTTGCGCTCGTAGATCTGCTCGAGCCGCGCCACTGCCTTGGCGGCATCGGTAAAGCTCGCGGTCGCGACCGGCTCGGGTGCTGTGACTTCGGCAGCGAAGGGCATAGGCGTTGAGGTCTTGCATGCCGGCGCCGAAGTCAAGCCGCCCGCGGGCCGGCCGTGCGCGGCAGGCCGCCGTCTCGGCCGCACGAATCGCCGCCCGGCCGAGACGGCGGCGGTGCCTCAGCGCCGCGCCGGGGCGAAGACGCGGAGGCGGTGGCGGTCGGGATCGAGCGCCACGAAGGTGCGGCCGAACTCCATGTCGGTCGGCGCCTGCGCGATCTCGAGACCGTTGCGTCGCCACTGCGCGTGGACGGCATCGACGGAGGCCGCGTCGGGCACCGTGAACGCGATCTCGCCGCCGCCCGCCGGCGTCGCGGCCGGCGCCACCGTATCGCGCGACCAGAGGCCCAGCATCGTGCCGCCGTTCATCTGGAACGCGGCAAAGTTGGGCGAGGATTCGCAGGGCGGCTTGCCGAGAACGCTCTTGTAGAAATCGGCGCTCGCGGCGGCGTTGTCGACGTAGAGGATGATCATGTTGGAATCGGACATGGCACTCTCCCTTGTTTCGAGGCCGCCGAGCCTACGCGCAACCGCTGTCAGATTCTGGCAGCAGTGTTCACATGGCGATCCTCTCGCGCTCGCGCCACTCCTTCAGCAGCGATTGGCGTCGGCGCGGATAGCGCACGTCCTTGGCCGCGAGCGATTCGATGCGGTCGGTGCGGAAATTGCGGAAATCGTCGCGCAGCTCGCACCACGCCGCGACGGCGCGCACGCGCTCGAAAAAGCCGAGCGCGAACGGCCAGATCGTGCGCCGCGTGCGCGCGCCGTCGCCGTCGCGGTAGACGATCGCGAGCTTGCGCTCGGTGCGGATCGCCTTCCTGATCGCGGCGAGCTCGGTGTTGGCCGCCGCCACCGTGTCGCCCGGCGCCACCATCAAGGCCGAGGCCTCGATCTGCGCGCGCAGATCGGCCGGCAGCACTGCCGCGATCTTGGCCAGCGCATTGTCGGCCGCCGCGGCCAATGGCGCGTCGCCGCGGTCGGCGACCCAGCGCGAGCCGAGCACGATTGCCTCGATCTCCTCCTCGGAAAACGTCAGCGGCGGCAGCAGGAAACCGGGCCGCAGCACGTAGCCGAGGCCGGGTTCGCCGTCGATGACGGCGCCCCGGGCCTGGAGTGCTGCGATGTCGCGGTAGAGCGTGCGCAGGCTGACCCCGAGCTCGCCGGCGAGCGCGCGCCCGCTCACCGGCTGGCGGTGGCGGCGCAGCACCTGCATCAGCTCGAGCAGCCGTTCGGCCCGCGACATCGCCCCGTTTCCCAGCTGTCCGCTTCTAGCACAAAATGCTGCCAAAGTTTGGCAGCAGTATGAATGAAAGGCCGCGGCGGCGGCCGCAACGTGCTGGACTGATGCGATGAGCAAGGCGTTCACCAAGGAAAGCGACAGCGAAGACGAGGATGACGCGCCCGAAGCCGCGGCGCTTCCCGCCGGCGTCAAGAACTACATCACGCCCGCGGGCCTGGCGCGGCTCCAGGCCGAGATCCGCCACCTGCAGCAGGTGGAGCGGCCGAAGGTGGTCGAGATCGTGGCCTGGGCCGCCGGGAACGGCGACCGTTCGGAGAACGGCGACTACCTCTACGGCAAGCGGCGCCTGCGCGAGATCGACCGCCGCATCCGCCTCCTCTCGCAGCGGCTCGAGACCGCCGTGCCGGTCGACCCCAAGCGGCAGAAGAACCGCGCGCAGGTCTTCTTCGGCGCCACCGTCACCTATGCCAATGCGCGCGGCGAGCAGCAGACGATCCGCATCGTCGGCATCGACGAGGCGCGCTCGGAGCTGGGCGAAGTGAGCTGGATCGCGCCGATCGCTCGCGCGCTGTTGAAGGCGCGCGAGGGCGACGTGGTGCAGGTGCGCACGCCGGCCGGGCTCGAGCCGATCGAGGTGATCAAGATCGCCTATTCGGATCCCTAGGCAAGAATCGGATGGCGGCGTCGGGTGCCGCGGACCTAGGTCGTCCTCGGATCACACGAGGACAGCGATCATGGATTTCCGCATCAAAGGACTGCCGGCCGAGCGCTTCCAGCATCTGTTCGCGCTCTCCGATGCCGAGCTTGCAGCCCAGGGTGCCGTGCGGCGCGTGGCCGAGGGGCGCGTGCCCGGCTATCCCTGCCGCATCAGCCTCACCGACTCGAAGCCCGGCGACGAGCTGATCCTGGCCAACTACGAGCATCTCCCGGTGAACTCGCCCTATCGCATGCGCTTCGCGATCTATGTCCGGCGCGGCGAGGAGACCTACGACAAGATCGGCGAGGTGCCGGAGCAGCTGCGCCTCAGGACGCTCGCCGTGCGCGGCTACGATGCCGCGGGTATGATGACCGGTTGCGAGCTGGTCGAGGGCCGTGCGCTGGAAGGCGCGATCGAGCGCCTGTTCGCCGATCGCCGCGCCGAGTACCTGCACGTGCACTTCGCGGCGCCGGGCTGCTACGCGGCACGCGTGGAGCGCGCGTAGCGAGCACGCCGTCGCGTCCGGCTTCAGCTATCCGCCCGTGGCGTTAACCGCGTGCCCGGCGCCGCGGCACGATCCGCGGCGCGAGCCCGATGCGCAGCACCGGCTTCACGGTCTTGCCGCTCTCGGAATCGGCGATGGCGCGGTTGATGTCCTTGAAGGCGTAGAAGCGCACGAGCTTGTCGAACGGGAAGCGGCCGGCGCGCCACAGCCGGATGAGCCGGGGGATGAAGCGCTGCGGCACGGCATCGCCCTGGATCACCCCGAACGCACGCCGCCCGTCCCCGAGGTCGCCGGGCCCGCCGCCACCCGCGAGCAAGGCCATGCTGCCGCCGGGCTTCAACAGCGAGATGCCGAGGCGCTCGAGCGCGGCGTTCCCGGTGTTCTCGACCACGTGATCGAGCCCGCCGCCATCGCCGGCGGCGATCTGCGCGCCGAGACCCCCGC
>SBBV01000232.1 GCA_005240015.1 Candidatus Odyssella thessalonicensis
GGCCCCTTCTCTCCCACTTCGTGGGAGAGAGGAAAAAGGGTGCGCGATTCTTTGCTCTCTCCCGCGCAGCGGGAGAGAAGGGGGCCCTTCGCCGCGTTGCGGCGAATGGGAAGTGAGGGCCGGCGCTTTCAGCCGCTGTCGCGATCGCCGGCGGCGGCGATGCCGCCGAGATAGTGCTCCCAGACGACGAGGTTCTTGCGGCAGGCCTCGACCACGGCGTCCTCCATCGCGAGGCGCGCGGCATGCTCGGCGACCGCGTGCCAGCCGAGGTTCGAGTGCGCGAGATCGGCCTCGGTGTGCAGCTCGAAGAACTCGAGCTTCTCCTCGGCGAGGCCGAACAGCTTGCCCCAGCGGTCGCGCTCGATGCCGAACCAGCCCTTCTTGCGGAACTCGCCCTCGCCGTAGCCGGGGAGGTTCACGCGCTCGGCGCAGGTGTTGGCGACGAGGCCCTCGAGCCAGTGCTTGTTGCTCATGAGCCCGTCCCACGCCGCCCAGCACAGCTCCTGCGAGGGCTCCATCGGCGCGGTGCGGATCTCCTCGCGCGTCATCCCGATATGGGCGCCGAGCTCCTCCAGGATCTGCCAGTGCGGGCGGCCGCCGCCGTGCGCGTGATCGGCGATGAGCTCCTCGGCGCAGGCGCCGATGATGCGCATGCGCAGCTCCCAATCGGGGCAGTTGGTGGCGACGCGCAGCTTCAAGACGGAGTTGCGCTGGCGCGTATTCTTCCAGTGCTGCTTGACGAAGCTCCGCGCGCGTCCGGGCGTGAGCGGCTCGTGGAAGAAGCGGCAGCGCACCGCGAAATCGTGGACGACGCGGTCGAGCCGCGCGATGACGTCGCTCTTGCCCATGCGCGCCTACTTGAGCAGCGCCTTCTCGCGGTAATAGCGCTCGGCGCCGGGATGGAACGGGAGGCCCGAGCGGTTGCGCACCATGAACTCGCCCGACATCTGGGCGAGCGAGGGGTGGATCTTGCGCGCGCGCTCGGCCGCCTCGTGCACGGCCTTCACGTATTTGTAGACGACCTCCTCGGGCACGCTCGCGGCCGCGCACATCGAGGTCCACTGGAACAGCGCATCGACATCGTGGTCGAGGAACGCGTAGACGCTCTTCGGCACCTTGTCGACGCGGTAGTTCCAGAAATCCGCCGCCTGCCTGAGCTTCTCCGGCACCGATTCGAGCCACGCCATCGGCCGTGTCTTCGCGATCTCGCGCATCTGCGAATCGGGGTAGGAGCTGGCGGTGATGAACGCATCGACCTTGCCGTCCTGGAACGCATCCTTGGCCGCGGTGCTGTTGCCGCGCGAGATCGAGCCGCCCCATTTCTCGATGTCCTGCGGCGTGATGCCGTGCACCTGCATCAAGATGTTGGCGCCGCCGAGCGTCGCCTGGAGATTGCCGACCTCGTTCAAGTTGAGCCGGAGGCGCGGCTTCTTCGCCGCGATGTCGGCGAAGGTGCGGATGCCGTTCGCCTCGGCCCAGGCGCGCGTCATGATGCAGTGGAGCGGCTGGTTGTCGTTGAGCATCATGACGTAGGCGAACTTGCCCTTGAGCGACTCCTTGTAGGGCGGCTTGCCCTCGACCGCGTGGCGGATCTCGGGCGCGCTGGCCGAGACCGAGAGCGTGGCGTCGCCGCTCGCGAGCTGCACCAGCCCGCCGCCGGGCGAGCTCGGCTTGAACGTGATCGCCGAACCCGGATAGGCCTCGCGCACGATCGCGTTCAAGCCCTCGACGACGAGCTTGGGATAACCGCGCGCGGTGGCGCCGGTGACGGTGGCGGTGATCGGCTGCTTGTCGCCGAAAGCGGCGAAGACCTCGCCGGCAAAAGCGGTGGAGGCCGCGCCGGCCGCGCCGGCCGCGGCGTAGCGGGTGAAATCTCGGCGTGAGATCGTCATGGCGCTCCTCTCCCAGATTTGTGCCGTCCCCGGATCGGCGGCGCGGTCGGTTACTTGATCAGGCCCTTCTCCTTGTAATAGCGCGAAGCGCCCGGATGAACCGGCAGCTTCGCGTCGTTGGTCGGCATCTTGGCCACGGCGAAACCGTCCTTCATCACGCCGCCGATCGCTTTGACGCGCGGCTCGGCCTCGGCGATGGCCTTCGTATACTTGTAGACGGTCTCCTCGGAGACGTGCGCGCCCGCGAGCATGACGATGGCCATGCGGATGGTCGGGTAGTCCTTTTCCATGAACGCGTAGGTGCCCTTCGGCACCATGTCGGCGCGGTAGTGGAACACGGATGCGGCCTTCTGCATCGTGGCGAGATCGCCGTCGACCCACAGCAGCTCGCGCTTGCTGGCGACGTCCTTGACCACCGCGTTGCCGAGCACGCCGCCGCCCATCATCACGTCGGCCTTGCCGTCCTTGATCGCGTCGATGCTGACCGCGCTGTTGCCGAGCACGAAACTGCCGCCCCATTTCGGGATGTCGTCGATGGTGAAGCCGTGCGCCTTCAGGATCTCGTAAGGGCCGCCGATCGAGCCCTGCGGATTGTCCGGCCGGTTGAGCGTCAGGCGCATGCGCGGCTTCTTCTTCGCGATGTCGTCCCAGCTGCGGACGCCGTTGGCATCGGCCCAGGCCTTGGTCATCAGGAGATGCAGATAGGCGTTGTCGTAGAGCTGCATCACGAACTGGAACTTGCCCGCGAGCGGCTCCTTGAACGGGAACCTGCCCTCGTTCCCAAGTTTGATCTCGGCGCCGGTCGCGGTCGCCGTGAAGTCCGCCTCGCCCTTCGATACGGCCAGCACGCCGCCGCCCGGCGAGTTCGGCTTGAACGAGATCGCCGAGCCCGGATAGGCCTCGCGCACGATCGCGTTGAGTCCCTCGATCAGCGTGCGCGGATAGCCCGTCGGCGTGGCGCCGGTGACGGTGGCGGTGATCGGGGTCTTGTCGCCGATGTCGGCCAGCGCCTTGCCGCCGAACGGCGCCGAGACCGCGCCGGCCGCAGCCAACCGTGCGAAATCGCGGCGTGAGACGCTCATGGCGGTCCTCCCTGAATGTTCGTCTTCTTGCGCAGGATCATGCTCCCGCCCCGCGCAGGCGGCAACGCGTCAGTCGTTCGCCGTCACTTTGAACCCCGCGCGGCGGGCCCAGTATTCCCAGGCGCGGTTCTGCGAGCGCTGCTTGAAGTTCATCTGCTCGGTGAGCTTCACCTCGCCGGGGCTCAGATAGGTGACTTGACCCATCTCGCGCGCCTCCTTCAGAAGCTTGGCGTTGGCCATCAGATAGATCGCGACGAAGACGGTGGCCTTCAAATCGTGCGTCGCCACCACCGCGCCGTGGCCGCGCATCAAGGCGCAGCGGTGCTTGCCCAGCTTCCGCGCGAGCGAAGCGCCGAGATCGTTGTTGGTGACGAGCAAATCGGTGTCGCCGAACTCTTCGCGGATGTCCCAGATCGGCACTTCCGCGCCGATGCCGCCCGCCACGTGCCAGATCGGCTTGATCTCGTTGCCGGTGACGCCGAACGGGATCAGCGAATGGGCGTGGTTGTGGCAGACCGCTTTCACCTCGGGCCGCGCCTTGTAGATGCAGCCGTGGATCGGCCGCTCGGAATACATGGTGCGCCCGTCGGGATCGATGGGGTTGCTGTCGAGATCGAACTCGAGCAGGTCGCCGCGCTCGACGAGCTCGGGGCTGCGCGAGCGCGCGAGGAAGTAGCGGTCGTCGCGCTCGGGATGGCGCAGGCTGATATGGCCGAACGCGTCGATGACGCCCTCGTTGGCGAGGATGCGATTCGCGATGACGAGGTCGGCGAGCGCGCTCTCGACCGCCTTGCTCCGCGCGGCCTTCTTCGCCGGCTTCTTCTTCGCAGCCATGAGATTTCCTCCCTCTCGCCCGCTCACTCGGCCGCTTTGGCTTCCATGGCGGGCATCACCTGGTCGACGAACAGCTCTAGCGAGCGCCGCGCCTCGTCGAACGAAAGATCGCCGAACGCGAAGCGGCAGACCATGTAGTTGGCACCGCTCTCGGCAAGCTGCCGGCGCAGCGTCTCGCGCACCTCGGCCGGCGAGCCGGCAATGCCGGTGCCCATCTGGCGCAGCTGGTCGAAGTCCTCGGGATACGAGGCCGAGACCGGCTTGGCGCTGTGCTTCTTCCAGAGCACGGTGAAGCTCTCGAACCAGCGGGCATAGGCGCGGCGCGCGATCGCGAGCGCATCCACGCTGCGCTCGGCGATGACGATGTGGCGGCCCAATCCCATCTTCGGCAGCGGCGCCGCGGCGCCGTGCGCGGCGCGGAATTCGGCGACGTAGCGGCGCGTGATCGTGCCCATGATCGGCGCCGCCACGTGGCTCACGATGTTGACGCGGTGCTGCGCGAGCCGGGGCGTGGCATCCGGATTGATGACGCCATACCAGAGCGGCGGATGCGGCTTCTGCACCGGCGCAAGCTCGATCGGCACGTCCTTGAAGCGGTGGAACTCGCCTTCGAAGGTCAGCGCGCCCCCGGGCGTCGGCGAGCGAAGCGCGGCGAGGACGAGGTCGAGCGTCTCGATGTAGCGCGCCTGGGTCTCGCCGGGCTCGACGCCGTAATAGGCGACCTCATACGGCGAGATGCCGCGCCCCACGCCGAGCAGCAGCCGCCCGCCCGACATCTGGTCGAGCATGCAGATCTCCTCGACCAGGCGCAGCGGGTGATAGAGCGGCAGGATGTAGACGAGCGGGCCGAAGCGCAGGCGGCGCGTCCTCTGCGCCACCGCCGACAGGAATACGCTCGGCGAGGGCGCCATGCCGAGCGGTGTCGCGTGGTGCTCGGCGATGTGATAGCCCCAGAAGCCCAGCCGGTCGTAGAGCTCGACGAGCCTCAAGCGCTCCTCGTAGAAGGCGGTGAGCGGCCGATCGTTGCGGTCGAGATGGTCGAAGATGCCGAATTCCATGGCGGCCGCGGCGCGGCTCCTCCCAGGGCGCTTGGTTCGATTTCAAAGCATCTTGGGCCGAAGCAGCGCCCACGCGCAACAGCGCGCGCGAGCGGGGCGGTCATGCGCGCCTTCTCCTTCCCCCGCGATAGCGGGGGAAGGTCGGGATGGGGGTGAAGGCGAGTTCGCACGACCAGCGAGGCCGGCCGCTGCGCGCTCGGACCGACGCGGCTCGCCGTCCTCACCCCCTCCGGCCGCGCGCGAAGTCGCGCGCGGTCCACCTCCCCCGCTATTCGCGGGGGAGGGAATGTCAGGAGCTCCCCTTTTTCGCAACGTTCACCGCTTCGTCTGCCACTCGGCGGCGCCCCAGCTGCGCTCGGCGCGCATCTCGTCGGCGAACGCCGCCTGCTCGCGCACGAATTTCTCGCGGATCGGATTCTTGAAATAGGCCTCGAGCGCGGCCTTCGACTCGAGCCCGTAGATCGTGGCGAACGCGCGCCAGCCGAGCGCGTCGGTCTCCTCGAGCCGAATGCGCCGCGCCCAGAGGAAGCCCGGCTGCGCGACGACCTCGGCCGTGTGCCCGCCGTCGAGCCAGGCGAGCAGGCGCGCCTCCGCCGCCGGCGCCACCCAGAAGCGCACGATGTAATAGTAAGCAGCTTCCATTACGGGCCCAGCGATGTTGCGGGATGCTTAGTACTCGAATGATCTGAGCTTTTCCACAACGCGGCGACCATGAAGGCATGCGCTCTCCGGACTATCGCCGCCGGCGACGATGGTCGCGACCATGATGTCGAAGGCATACGGGTGCAAACACTCAGGCCCACGGTCAGGCTGCTGACTCACAATTTCGACGACTTCGGATCCGCGAATTGCCAGAACGCCAAGTGGCCATCCGGAATGCGAAACCGTTTAGATCCCATTTCTACGCAGTGAACCGTCCTGTCGTTTGGGGCCCGCTCCGTTTGGCAGAGGGACTCGGCCCTCGTCGCGCTGCCGCACACGGCCAGCGCAATCGCACCAATCACGACGCGTAGAACTTTGCTCCTGCCCACAGTGAACGATGCGCGCTCAGTACTTCGGCTTGCCCCAGGGATAAAGATCGGGCTTGCGCGGCTGTTCCCAGGGGTTGGTGCCGCGCGGCTGCTCCCACTGGTGCTGCAGCGTGGGCCGGCGCGGCTGGTGCCAGGGGTCGCTGCCGCTGTTGGGCTGACGGTCATAGAAATGCGTGCCGGTGCCGTTGCGCGGCCCGTAGACGCTGCCGTGCCTATCGTCCTCGTCGGAGCTGTAATGGCCGGGGCGGTGATA
>SBBV01000310.1 GCA_005240015.1 Candidatus Odyssella thessalonicensis
CGGCCGGGCGAGGACACCATGCGGTCGCCGACGAAAATCTCGCCGGCCGTGGGCTCGATGAAGCCGGCGATGAGCCGCAAGGTCGTGGTCTTGCCGCAGCCCGAGGGGCCGAGCAGGCAGACGAGCTTGCCGTGCTCGATGCGCAGCGAGACATTGTCGACCGCGAGCGCGGTGCCGTAGCGCTTCGTCAGACCCCGCAGCTCGACCGACGACACCGTGCCCTCCCCTCAAATCAAACGCCGGCGAAAACCGGCTTGCGCTTCTCCATGAAGGCGCGGCGGCCTTCGATGTAGTCGCGGCTCGCGAAACAGGCGTCGACCAGCTTCTTGCATTGGGCGAGATCGCGCTCGGACTCGTTCTTCAACACCTCGCCGACGATGAACTTCACCGAACTGACCGTGAGCGGCGCGTTGGCCGCGATCGTGGCGGCGTGCTCCTGCACATGCGCCTCGAGCTCCCCATCGGGCAGCACGCGGTTGACGAGGCCCATGGCGCGCGCCTCGGCCGCATCGTATTGGCGCGCGGAGAAGAAGACGTCCTTGGTGAAGGCCGGCCCGATCGCATCGACGAAGCGCTTCAGGCCCGCATAGCCGTAGCCGAGGCCGAGTTTGGCCGCCGGCAGCGAGAAGCGCGCATTTTCCGAGCAGATGCGCATATCGCAGCAGATCGCGAGGTTCAGGCCGCCGCCGACGCAATAGCCGCGGATCATCGCGATCGTCGGCTTGGGGAACGCGTGGACGCGGGTATAGACCTGATCCGTGGTGGCGTTGTAGCGCGCGACTGCTTCCTGCGTGGCGCGCTCGTCCTCGAACTTCGAGATGTCGGCGCCGGAGACGAACGCCTTGCCGCCGGCGCCGGTCAGCACGACGACGCGCACACCGGCGTCGCTCGCGAAGTCGTCGAGGATCTTGAGCGTCGCCTGCCACATCTCGAGCGAGACGGCGTTGTGGCGCTCGGGATTGTTGAAGATCAGGTAGCCGACCTGCCCCTCCTTGCGCGCGATCATCTTGTCGGTCATGTCCGGCTCCGTTGTTTCGAGGCCGCCCGGGGCGGGCGGCGTCAGATGGCGTTTGCGCGGCGCAGCGCCGCGATCTCATCGGCGCTGTAGCCGAATTCCGTGAGCACTACCTCGGTGTGCTCGCCGCGCTCGGGCGGAAGGCGCCGCGCGCGAGAGGGCGTGCGCGAGAGCTTCACCGGCTGGCCCACGAAGTCCTTCCCCTTTCCGTCCGGCGTCTCGATGCGCTGCACGATGCCGAGATGCTGCACCTGCGGATCAGCGAAGACCTGGTCGATCGAATAGATCGGGCCGCACGGCACGCCGGCCTCGTTGAGCCGCGCGATCCATTCGGCGCTGCTCTTGCCGAGGAGGCGGCGTTGGAGATCGGCGTTGAGCGCATCCCGATTGGATGAACGCAGCTGGCCGGTCGCGTATTCCGGCCGCTGCGCGAGATCGTTGGCGCCGATGGCACGGCAGAGCCGCTCCCACATCGGCTGGCCGGCCGCGGCGACGTTGATGTGGCCGTCGGCGGTCTTGAAGACGCCGGTGGGGATGCTGGTCGGGTGGTTGTTGCCAGCCTGCTTCGGCACCTCGCGCTTTTGCAGCCAGCGCGCCGCCTGGAAGTCGAGCATGAAGATCTGCGCCTCGAGCAGCGAGCTCTGCACCCACTGGCCCTCACCCGATTGCTCGCGTTCCAAGAGCGCCACGAGTATGCCGAGCGCGCAGAAGAGGCCGGCGGAGAGATCGGCGATCGGAACGCCGGCGCGCACCGGCCCTTGGCCGGGCAGGCCCGTGATCGACATGAGGCCACCCATGCCCTGCGCGATCTGGTCGAAGCCCGGGCGGTCGCGATAGGGGCCGGTCTGGCCGAAGCCCGAGATGCTGGCATAGACGAGCCGCGGATTGATCTTCTTCATCGACTCGTAGTCGATGCCGAGCCGGTCTTTGACATCGGGGCGGAAGTTCTCGACCAGCACGTCGGCCTTGGCCGCCATGCGCCTCAACACGGCGACGCCTTCGGGCGACTTGAAATTCAGCGTGAGGCTGCGCTTGTTGCGGTGGAGATTCTGGAAATCGGGATTGTCGCGCGGCCCGCCGGCGGGCTCGCCCGACTCCAGCGTTTCCGGGATCTCGATCTTGACGACGTTGGCGCCCCAATCGGCGAGCTGACGGACGGCCGTGGGGCCGGCGCGCACGCGCGTGAGATCGAGCACCGTGAAGCGCGCAAGGGCCGCGGAGGTCCCGTTGACCTGCATTCGCCTATCCTCCCGAGCGGCAGCGTTGTCTTATCTTGCGCGCATTCTTTCCTCGCCCGCCCGCGAATTGCAACTCTGGCCGCTGTTTCATTGCCCGTCATCCCGACCGGAGCGGCTGCGCCCCTTGGCGCAGCCGCGAAGTGGAGGGATCGCGGGGCCACGGGCGCGGCGACGCCGCTGCATCGGCGCGCGAAATTGGCGCGCGATCCCTCCACTCAGCAAGGCGCCCGAGGCGCCTTGCTCCGGTCGGGATGACGAGCGAAGGAAGGGCTACTCCACCATCGAGAAGCGGTCGTCGGCCGCGAGGCAGGGCCCTTCGGGCAGGCCAAGCTCGCGCTTCACCAGGTTCGCCCCCTGGACGATCGACACCATCTTGTAGAAGGCGTGGCGGCGGCTCATGCCCTCGCGGCCCATGCCGCAATCGGTCGAGAGCACGAGACGCTCGGCGGGGATGTGCTTCAGCGCGCGGCGGATCAGCGCCGCCACCTGCTCCGGCGTTTCCACCTGCAGCGTGTGGTGATCGACGACCCCGATCGCGATCTTCTTCTCCTTCATGCCCTTGCCGATCGCTTCGAGGTCGGAGCCGCCCATGCTGCAGCATTCGAAGGTGATGACGTCGGCATCGAGGCGGTTCAACCCGTCGAGCGCCGGCGCGTAGCTCGGCATGGTCTTGAAGATGCGCTGGCCCGCCGGGTTGCCCCAGCAGGTGTGGCACCAGATCTCGGCCTTGCCGCGCAGGCCGCGCACCGTGTTGTTGAACACCTCGACCATGAAATCGACGTTGAGCACGGGATCGCCGGAGAGCCCCTTCGCCGCGAGCATGTGGATCTGCGGCTCTTCCATCTGTACGACCTTGCAGCCGGCATCGACGAGGTCGGCGAGCTCCGCGTTGAGCGCGTCGCTGACCGCCAGGATCGCCTTCTTGAGATCCTTGTAGTGCCGGTCCTGCACCGACATCGCGATCAGCTCGGGCGTGATCGAGCCGAACTTCACCGGCTTGGGCGTGAGCCGCTGCGCATGAGCGGCTTTTCCGGCAGCACGCCCTACAAGGTGCAGGGCGGGCGCGCCGGCATTCCGACCGCGCGCGGGCACATCCTCCACGACATCCTCGAGACGCGGATCATGCCCGACATCGTGGGGCCGGTCGGGCGCGGCAAGATGGAATACGCGCCGATCTGGAAGGCGGCGCAGCGGCTCACGCCCAAGCCGGTGAAGTTCGGCTCGATCACGCCCGAGCTGATCGCGATGTCGGTGCAGGACCGGCAC
>SBBV01000132.1 GCA_005240015.1 Candidatus Odyssella thessalonicensis
GGGCCGGGGCGCTGGGTGGTGACGCAGGCCCCGGCCGAAGGCGGCATCCGCCGCGTGCTCGCGCAGACGAGCCAGGTGGGCGACCGCAGCCGGATGCCGCACTGCCTGCTCAAGAACTATCGCGCGGCCGAGGTCGACGTGGTGGTGCTGATCCGGCCCGTGAGCGGCGCGCAGGCGCAGGCCGGCGGCCTCATCTGGCGCGCACAGGACAAGCAGAATTTCTACGTGCTGCTGGTCGATGCCCGCGCCGACCAGATGGCCGTCTACCGCGTCGCCGCCGGCCGCCCGGCGCCGCTGCCGATCGCCGGCGAGGACCGGAAATACGGCGTGCGCGTCAAGCTCGAGCGCGACCGCTGGTACCAGCTGCGCGTGCGCGCGACGGGCCGGCGGTTCGAGATCTTCCTCGACAACGCCAAGCGCTTCGAGGTCGAGGACGACACGTTCCGCGGCGCCGGCGCCGTCGGCCTCGCGACCCTTGCCGACAGCGTCGTCCAGTTCGACGCCTTCAACGTGGCTCGCTCGCGCTGACGGAAGTCACTTGCCGGCCATGACGACGGTAGAGCCGTCGGGATCGCGCAGCCAGATCTCGCGATTCTTCGAGTTCGGATTGACGTGCGGCTTCCGGACGCGGGGAGCACGCGCCCACGAAGCCGCGCGCGAGATGACGACGCGAATGCCCGCGAGCGGGCCGGGCTTGGGCTCGGAATTCGAGATGTTGCCGCTGATGCAGCGGCCATCTTCGGATTTAGGTTATGCTATAGTTGATCGATGCGGAAGACGACAATCAGCTCTAGGCACGGAGTCGCGGAGCGGGCGCGGAGGTGGAAGTCCGCTGCGCGTTCGATAGACCCTGACCGCGCGCTGGAGATACTCCGGACGCACCGCAAACGCTTGGCGTCCATGGGCGTCGTCCATGCGGGCATTTTCGGCTCTTTGGCACGTGGTGAAGCCGGAAAACGGAGCGACGTCGATGTCTTCGTTGTGCTCGACGACTCGCGGCATCTCAGCGTCTATGATTTTGTCGGAATTCAGCACTTCTTGCAGGAGGTGCTGCACCCAAAGGTCGATCTCGTCGAGCGAGACGCCGTGAAACCCGGGATTCGAGAGCAGGTGTTCGCGGACGCCATAAATGCCTTCTAAGAAGCCGCCCCTGCGAAGCGTCAAGCAGCGGCTAGACGATATCCTCACAAGCATCGACGAAATTCGTTCGTTCGTGCTGGAATTGACGTACGAGGATTTCGCGAGGGATCGGCGGACTTATCATGCCGTCGTGCGCTGCCTTGAGATTATCTCGGAGGCGTCGCGGCACCTGCCCGCGGCATTCAAGACTCAGCACGCTGGCATCGATTGGCGACGGATCGCCGACGCGGGCAACATCTATCGCCATGCCTACGATGCGGTGACGCCGCGGCGCATCTGGGACACCGCAACGGTCCATCTAAATGCGTTGCGGCCGCTGATTGCGGCAGAGATTGCGAAACTGTCGGCTAAATAGCGAGCGGCACTAACCCGCCTTCCGCTCCTCCGCCCAGCGGAAATCCTTGAACTGCTCGCGCAAGGTGAGCTTCTGGAATTTGCCGGTGGAGGTGCGCGGGATCGCATCGACGAAGACCACCTCGTCGGGCAGCTGCCACTTCGCGAATTTGCCTTCGAGGAACTTGCGGATGTCGGCGGCGCTCACCGCGGCGCCCGGCTTCTTCACCACGCAGGCGAGCGGGCGCTCGTCCCATTTGGGGTGCGGCACGGCGATGACGGCGGCTTCGGCCACGGCCGGGTGGCCCATGATCGCATTCTCGAGATCGACCGAGCTGATCCATTCGCCGCCCGACTTGATCACGTCCTTGGAGCGGTCGGTGATCTGCATGTAGCCCTCGGGGTCGATCGTGCAGACGTCGCCGGTCTTGAACCAGCCGTCGGCGCTCCATTTGTCGCCGGCATCCGGCTGGTTGAAGTAGCTCGCCGCGATCCAAGGCCCGCGCACCTCGAGCTCGCCCATGGTCTTGCCGTCCCACGGCGCGATCTTGCCGTCGGGTGTGACGACGCGCATCTCGACATAGGGCGCCTGCGTGCCCTGCTTGGCGCGGTATTCGTAGGCGACCTTCTCGCCCTGGGCGGCGAGATGCGGCTTCACGTGCGAGATGGTGCCGAGCGGCGACATCTCGGTCATGCCCCAGGCGTGCAGCACCTTCATGCCGAACTTGTCGAAGCGCTCGATCAGCGACGGCGGCGCGGCCGAGCCGCCCACGACCGAGCGGAATTTCGGATGCAGCTTCCACTTGCGCTGGCCCGATTCGAGGTTCTGCAGGATCGCGAGCCACACGGTGGGCACGCCGCCCGAGAAGCTGATCTGCTCGCGCTCGCAGAGATCGAGCAGCGATTCGGCATCGAGATGCGGGCCGGGGAAGACGATCTTGGCGCCGGTGAGCACGGCCGAGTAGGGGATGCCCCAGGCGTTGGCGTGGAACATCGGCACCACCGGCATCACGCAATCGTCCTGCGAGAGCCCGAACATGTCGGGCATGCAGCTCGCGAGCGCGTGCAGCACCATGCCGCGATGCGAGTAGACGACGCCCTTGGGCTTGCCGGTGGTGCCCGAGGTGTAGCACATGGCGCAGCCGTCGGTTTCGGCGATCGCGGGGTATTGCCAATCGCCCTTGGCGGTCGCGATGAAATCCTCGTAGCTCGTGCTCCCTTTGGGCGGCGCGCCCGAGAGCGGCACGACGACGACCTTGTCGAACTTCACCTTGTCCTTGAACTTGTCGTAGAGCGGCAGCAGCACGTCGTCGACGATGAGGAAGCGGTCGCTGGCGTGGCTGGCGATGTAGGCGATCTCGTCCGGGTGCAGGCGCAGGTTGAGCGTGTGCAGCACGCCGCCGGCGCAGGTGATGCCGAAATAGCATTCGAGATGGACCCAGTGGTTCCACGAGAGCGTGGCCACGCGGTCGCCCGGCTTCATGCCGGCCTTGGTGAGGGCCTCGGCGAGAGCGCGGGCGCGGCGGTAGAAGTCCGCGTAGGTCTCCCGGTGCAGCGTCTTGTCGGGCTTGCGCGAGACGATCTCGACGCTCGGGAAGAGCAGCCTCGCGCGCTCCAGGAAATGCGCGAGCGTGAGCGGGTAATTCATGATCGTACTCAGCATGGCGTCTTCGGCTCCGGGGCAACTTTGCTTCTATGAGAGTTGAATATATCAAAGCGATGCGGTGAGGCCAGCGCAACGGCGGCGCGCAAGCGTCGCGGCGGGAGAGACGCATGAAGATCACCATCATTGGGGCGGGCAGCGTCGGCGGTGCGCTCGGCACGGCCTGGGCGGCGCGGGGACATGACATCGTCTACGGCGTGCGGCGCCCGGCAGACGCCAAGGTGGCCGCGCTGGTGGCTCGCGCCAACGGCAAGGCCCGCGCCGCCGTGCTCGCAGCGTGTGCGCGCGACGCCGAAGCGGTCGTACTTGCGACGCCGTGGCCTGCGACCGAAGAGGCGCTTCGCGCGGCGGGCGGCCTTGCCGGCAGGGTCGTTCTCGATGCCACAAATCCCCTTTCCATGGGGCCGGCCGGGCTGGGTTTGGCGGTCGGCCACTCGACCTCGGGCGGCGAGATGGTGCAGCGCTGGGCGCCCGCGGCGAAGGTCGTGAAGACGCTCAACACCACCGGCTTCGGCAACATGGCGGATACGCGCTTTCCGGGCGGCAAGCCGCTGATGCTCTATTGCGGCGACGATGCGGCGGCCAAGCGCATGGCCCATACGCTGCTCAGCGATCTCGGCTTCGAAGCGGTCGACGCGGGCGGGCTCATCGCCGCGCGCCAGCTCGAGCCGCTCGCGCTGCTGTGGATCAACTTGGCGAACAAGCAGGGCCTCGGCCGCAACTTCGCTTTTGCGCTGCTGCGCAGGTAGCCATGGATCCCTTCGCCGGAGTTCCGCGCATCGCTTCGCTTCGTGACGTCGAGGCGATCGAACGCACGCCGCTGGCCGCGCGCAATTTGCCGGCCAGCACTTACGAGGTGCTGCGCGAGGCCGCCGCCGGCCACGGCGACGCGCCGGCGCTCACTTTCCTGCTTCAGGGCGACGTCGCCGATGCGCCGGTCCGGATCAGCTATCGCGAGTTCTTCGCCCGCATCACGCAGGCGGCGAACCTGTTTCACCGCCTCGGCGTGCGGCCGGACGCGCCCGTCGCCTATGTGCTGCCGAACCTGCCCGAAACGCATGAGGTGATCTGGGGCGGCGAAGCGGCCGGCAGCGTCTGTGCGGTCAATCCGCTGCTCGAGCCCGCGCATATCATTGAGATCCTGAAGGCGGTGAAGGCCAGGGTACTCGTGACGCTGGCGCCGTTTCCCGGCACCGACCTCTGGGCCAAGGCCGAGCGTATCGCCGCCGACGTTCCGACCCTCGCCACGGTGCTGCAAATCGATCTCGCGCAATACGCCCAGCCGGGCTGGAGGCCGGGCGCGCCGACGCCGGAGCACCTCGGCGCGATCCCGGTGCTGAGCTATCAGGCCGAACGCTTGCGCGAGCCAGGTGATCGTCTCGTCTCGGGCCGGGCCATCGTGGCGGGCGACATCGCGAGCTACTTCCACACCGGCGGCACGACCGGCGCGCCCAAGATCGCGCCCCACACCCATGCCAACGAAGTGTTCATGGCGTGGCTGCTGCCGGCGCTGCTCGGCACCAAGCCGGGCGACACGTTCCTCTGCGGCCTGCCCCTGTTCCACGTCAACGGCGTGATGGTGACGGGGCTCGGCAACTGGGTCGCGGGCGCGCATGTGCTGCTCGCCGGTGCGCAAGGCTATCGCTCGCCGAAGCTGCTGCCCGGCTTCTGGAATCTCGTCGAGCGCTACCGCGTCAACTACTTCAGCGGCGTGCCGACGGTCTATTCGAGCCTGCTCGACGTGCCGCTGGCCGGCGCCGACGTAAGTTCGCTGCGCTATGCGATCTGCGGCGCGGCGCCGATGCCGCCCGAAGTGTTCCGCCGCTTCGAGGCGCTCACCGGCGTCAAGATCCTCGAAGGTTACGGTCTCACCGAGGGGACCACGGCGAGCGTGCTCAATCCGCCGGCCGGCGAGCGGCGCATCGGCGCCATCGGTCTCCGCGCGCCCTATCAGCAGGTGAAGGTCGCCGTGATCGGCGGCGACGGGCGGATCGCGCGCGACGCGGCGCCGGGCGAGATCGGCGTCGTCGTGATGCGCGGGCCGCATGTATTTCCCGGCTATCTGAACCCGCGCGACAATGCCGGCGCCTGGGCCGTAGACGACGGCGGCGCGCGCTGGCTCAACACCGGCGATCTCGCCAAGACCGACGCCGACGGCTATCTCTGGCTCGCGGGGCGGGCCAAAGACCTCATCATCCGCGGCGGCCACAACATCGATCCGCAGCTGATCGAGGAGGCGATGTGCCGGCATCCGGCCGTCGCCATCGCCGCCGCCGTGGGCCAGCCCGACGCGCATGCGGGCGAAGTGCCGATCTGCTTCGTGGTGCTGCGCGAGGGCGCCAGCGTGAGCGAAGCCGAGCTGCTCGAATTCGGCCGCAGCCATGTACCGGAACGTGCGGCCGCGCCGGTGCGCGTCGAGATCATGCCGGCGATGCCGGTGACCGCCGTCGGCAAGATCTTCAAGCCGACGCTGCGCTACCGCGCGATCGAAAAGGTTTACGGCGCGGCGCTCGCGGAGGCCGGCGTCGCGGCAAAAGTTGCGGTGGGCCACGATCCTTCCGCCGGCACAGTCGCGCGCGTGACGCTGGCCGATGCGGCGCAAAGAGCGATGGCCGAGTCGGCGCTGGCGCGCTACACGGTGCGCTTCACGCTCGATTGAGCCGTCGTCCTGGGGAGCGCTTCATGTCCGTTGCCAGCTATCTCGCGCTCGCGTTGGCGGTCTTCATCCTCGCGCTGACGCCGGGCCCGGTGGTGGTGGCGACCGTGGCGCGCTCGCTGTCGTCGGGGCTCGGCCCGGCGCTCGGCTTCGTCGCCGGCGTCGCGGCGGTGGACCTCGGCTATCTGCTGCTCGCGATTTTCGGTCTCAGCGCCATTTCGACCGCGCTCGGCGAGCTCTTCATCGCGATCAAGATCGCCGGCACCGCCTACCTCGTCTATCTGGGCATCCGCCTCTGGACCACGCGCGTCGACCTCGCGCCGATCGCCGGCGCGTCCGTGCCGCGCCGCTTCTGGAAAAGCTTCGGCGAGGGCGCGCTGGTCGATCTCGGCAATCCCAAGATCATCCTGTTCTACGCCGCGTTCCTGCCGACCTTCGCCGACCTCGACAAGCTCGGCGCGAGCGACGTGGCGATCATGGCGACCGTGGTGGTGGGCATCCTGATCGTGACCAACCTGGGCTTCGCCTGGCTCGCGTCGCGGGCGCGCGTGTTCATCCGCAGCCGGCGCGCGGTCAAGGCCGTCAACCGCACCTCGGGCGCGCTGATGATCGGCGCCGGCGCCTGGGTCGCGACCCGGTAGCGCGATATCTGATCAACCCTGGAATGTCGTCGCGGGCGCGCTGCAGCACGCCGGTCCTTCAGCGGCGTGGCGCTGCGCCGACCCGGGACCTAGACCGGCCGTCGACGCCGGAAAACGGCGCCGCCGCACGGTGGCAGCACCTCGCCTGGGTCTCGGGTCTGCGGCGCACCATGGCGCAAGGAGGGGCGCCATGCTGCGCCGCGCCCGGGACGACATCCGGGGTGATTCTGTTCGAACGAATTCCGCAGTAGCCGGCGCGTCTGGCGCTTTACAGACCGCCCGCGCGGATTCATACAATCCAGGCATGGGAAGCAGCGCCGGCAACGCTCTTGCTGGCTGCGCGCTCGCGGTTGCGGGCGCGTTCGCGCTCGCCGCTCCGTCCTCGGCGGCGACGGTGTGGGAATACGCCAAGTTCCGCGACTCCGAAACCGGCTCCGACCGCCACACGGTGCAGACCAAGATCGAGTACGACGGCGCCGTGGCGGCGCTCGCCTTCGTCTGCGCGCGCGGGCGCCTCGTCTTGACCGTGGTCGCGACCTGGCCGATCGCGGCCGTGCTGCGCTACCGCTTCCCGCCCGAGGCGGCGCAGTGGATGGGCGGCAACACGCCGGTGCCGAGCTCCGCCGTGTTCCAGGGCGAGGAGGTGCGCAAGCTGTTCGACACGGCGCTCGTCCGCCGCGAGCTAATGATCCGCATCCCGGGGCCGCGCACGATTACGGAAAAGACGCTCGAGCTCCGCGACTTCGCCGAGAAGGCCCAGCCGCTCACGGAGGCTTGCGGCGAGAAATAAGGCCGTCGGGCAGCGCGCGCGTCTTGTGCTTGCCGGACTCGCGGAATCGGCGGAGTTCCGCCGTTTCCTCGCCGATCTCGGCGGCGAGGAAGAGCCGCTGCGCCCGCTGCCGGCGCTGGCCCGTTTTTGCGGAATGTGACGACTCAGACCTCGTCACGCGTCCCAGGGATTGACCAGGGCCACGCCGCAATCCGAAAAGTCTTGAACGTTTCGCGTCGCGATGGCGGCGCCCCGTGATGCAGCAATAGCTGCGATTTGCGCGTCAATCTGACTCATCGGTTTGCCGGCGCGGCGGCGCCGCGACATGATGGTTGCGAAAGCCTGCGCCGCTGGCGAGTCGAAGGGCAAGACACGTTCGGGGAACTCGTTTTCGAAGATCGCCGCGATTGCTGCGTCCAAAGCTTGCCGGCGGCGGCCGTGGGGCAACAGCGCCAAGCCGTAGAGCATTTCAGCTTGCGAGATCGCTGTCGTAAACAGCGTCGATGCCGGTTGACCGGAGAACCATGCGCGGAACCTGGCGTCGGGTGCAGGCCTCAATGCCTCCGAAAGGACATTGGTATCGAGAACAATCATTTCCCGAACTTGGGCGGATCGCGAACGGGTTCGCGCGGCAAGGTGGGCAGGTCGACACCGCCTAACGGTTCGATCCTTGCACGAATTGCGTCATAGAGATTGCTCGATGGCTGCGTCTCTTTCGCGAGGGCCGCTTTCAGGATATTGCGCGCCTCGTCCTCCATCGAATGGCCATGCTTGGCCGCGAGGAGGCGGAGCTTTCGTTTGAGCTTTTCGTCAACCTTGCGGATCAGGATGCTTCCCACGGCGCAGCCTTCGATATCAATGCTATCAAAGTAGTCGGCGGCCACGCGCAGTCAAGCGTCCAGATCCGCGATCACGCCACCTTGCAGGTGAGCCCGCCGTCGACGATGAGCTCGGCGCCGGTGATGTACTTGGCCTCGTCGGAGGCGAGGAACAGCGCGGCATAGGCGACGTCCCAGGCATCGCCCATCTTGCCCATCGGGCATTGCGCGTCGCGCCGGCGCACCATCTCCGCTTCGTTGCCGCCGTAGGAATCCTGGATCGCGGCGCCGCGCACCATCGGCGTGTTCATGAGCCCGGGCAGGATCGCGTTGGCGCGGATGCCGTGCTTCGCATATTCGAGCGCCACCGAGCGCGTGAAGGGCAGGGCGGCGCCCTTGCTCACGCTGTAGGCGAGGTAGGAAACGCCCGACCAGCGGATGCCCGCCACCGACGAGATGTTCACGATGGCGCCGCGCAGCCCGTATTGGTTCGGCGCCTGCGCCATCATCACCGGCAGCACGTATTTGCAGGTCAGGAACATGCTCTTGATGTTGATGGCCGAGACGCGATCCCATTCCGATTCGGGAAGCTCGACCGGTCCGCCGGTGACGGCGATGCCGACATTGTTGTGGAGCACGTCGATGCGGCCGCCGAACGCCGTGCGGCACGCGGCGACCATCGCCTGCACCTGGTCCGCCTTGGAGACGTCGCAGGCGAAGACCTCGGCCGTACCGCCTTCCTTCTTGATGATGTCGGCGGTCTCGCGCGCGGCCGCTTCGTTGATGTCGCTGCACAGGACCTTGGCGCCTTCGCGCGCGAACAGCACGGCCGCGGCTTTGCCGTTGCCCCAGCCCGGGCCCGACGAGCCGGCTCCGGTGACGATGGCGATCTTGTCCTTCAGGCGCTGCGACATGGCCTTCTCCCCTTGGGCGCGCCGAGATTGGCGGGGCGCGCGCGCCCGGGCAAGAAGCCGCCGGGCCAATGATACCGCGCCGATGACGCGAAGATCAGGGCGCGCCGAGACGGCGCAGCGCCTCCTGCGGCTCCTTGAGGTTGGGCGCGAGCCGGCGCGCTTTCCGGTATTCCGCGATCGCCTCTTCGCGCTTTCCCATCATCTCGTAGACGCGGCCGCGGTTGTAGTAGGGCAGCGGCAAGGTCGGAATCAGGAACTGCGCGCGCGCGAGGTCGTCGAGCGCCTCCTGGAATTTCTTCTGCTGCGCGTAGACGAGGGCGCGATCGTGGTAGGCGCCGGCGTGGTCGGGCATGACCTCGATCGTCTTGGTGTAGTCGGCGATCGCGTCGTCGAGCCGGTTGGCTCGGCTGTAAAGCTCGGCGCGCATGTAGTGCATGTTGGCGAGATCGCGCCCGCTCGTTTCCTTGGCGTCGATCGCCTTGGTGACGAGGCGCAAGGCGTCGGCCGCGCGGCCCTTCTTCGCCGCCTCGAGCGCCGCCTCGTAGTCCGCCCGCGCGTCGGCGGCGGCGGGTCCGGTGAGCGCGAAAGCCAAACCGAGAAGTAACAGCAACGCTGCAATTCGCATCGGGTTACCGTAATGCGGGGGAATCGAGGGGAGCGCGGACGCAAGATAGTCAAGCGGTCCCGGCGCGGCAACGCGGGAAAATCCGGACCGGCCGCGGCGCGCAGCTAGAAATCCAAGGGCGCTCCGTCGATCACTTCCTTCATGACGAAGAAGGTGCGCGTCTGCCTGACGCCGGGCACCGTGATGAGCCGCTCGCTGTGGATGCGGTGATAGCCGGCGATGTCGCGAATGCGGATCTTGAGGAAGTAGTCGAAGTCGCCCGCCACGAGGTGGCAGTCGAGCACGAAGGGAAGGGACTGAACCGCCTTCTCGAAGGCCGAGAAGCTTTCCGGCGTCGAGCGGTCGAGCACCACGCCGACGAGGACGAGCGTGCCGCGCTCGACCTTGCGGGCGGCGATGCGCGCCGCCACGCGCTCGATGAAGCCTTCGGCGAACAGCCGCTGCGTGCGGCGGTGGCAGGCGGCCGGGCTCATGTTGAGGCGGCGCGCGACCTCGGCGTTGGTCATGCGCCCGTTGCCCTGAAGCAGGCGCAGAATTCTGCGGTCGCCGCGATCGAGCTCGGGCGTGGAAGATTCTACCGCTATTTTCGCTCTCATACGAAGATTATTCGCTGATCGGGCCGATTGATACAGCTGTGTTCGAGTCCTTGGCGGCGGTTAGAAAGCACATTCCTGGCCTCCGGCGCTAGCCTCCGCGGCATCGTTTCCGCGATCCTCGGAGCGCCGCATGCTCGACCTCGATGCCAAATTTCCGCGCCACAAGCTCACGTTCGGCCCGACGCCGATCGAACGGCTCGCGCGCCTCGCGCGGCATCTCGGCGGCGGCGTCGAGATCTACGCCAAGCGCGAGGACTGCAACAGCGGTCTCGCGTTCGGCGGCAACAAGCTCAGGAAGCTCGAATATCTGATACCCGAGGCGATCGCGCAGGGCTGCGACACGCTGGTGTCCATCGGCGGCGTGCAGTCGAATCACACGCGCCAGGTCGCCGCCGTCGCCGCGAAGCTCGGCATGAAATGCCGGCTGGTGCAGGAAAGCTGGGTGCCGTTCGCCGATGCGGTCTACGATCGCGTCGGCAACATCCTGATGTCGCGCGTCATGGGCGCCGAGGTCGAGCTCGTCGACCAGGGTTTCGACATCGGCATCCGGGCAAGCTGGGAGCGCGCGCTCGACGAGGTGCGCGCGAGAGGCGGCAGGCCTTATGCGATTCCGGCCGGCGCCTCCGATCACCCGCTGGGCGGGCTCGGCTATGCCGGCTTCGCGGACGAGGTGCGGCGGCAGGAGGCCGAGCTCGGCTTCTCGTTCGATTACATCATCGTCTGCTCGGTCACCGGCTCGACGCAGGCCGGCATGGTCGTGGGATTCGCCCCCGACGGGCGGGCACGGCGCGTGATCGGCATCGACGCGTCGGGCACGCCCGATCAGACCCACGCGCAGATCTTGCGCATCGCGCAGGCGACGGCGGCGCGCGTCGGCCTCAACCGCGAGATCGGCGCCGAGGACGTCGTCCTCGAGCGCGACTATGCCGGGCCGCGCTACGGCGTTCCGTCCGACGCAACCAACGCCGCGATTCGTCTCTGCGCGCGGCTCGAAGGCATGATGACGGACCCGGTCTATGAAGGTAAGTCGATGCAGGGCATGATCGACCTCGTGAAGAAGGGCCGCTTTCCCGCGGGCGCGAGGCTGCTCTATGTCCACCTCGGCGGCGTGCCGGCGATCAACGCCTACAGCTACCTCTATCGCAACGGCTAGGAGCGGCGTCGCAGGGCCTCCTTGACGCCCGCGGGATCCGAAGTTTACGTTTACGTCAACGTTAGCCTCGATCGAGGCCCGCTATTCTCGCCGTCGCAGGGTGGCCGCCATGTTGATGTCCTCCGCCGACTATCGCGACTCGCTGCGCCGGCTGCGGCCGCGCGTGTTCATCGAAGGGCGGGCCGTCGAGTCGATCGCCGACGATCCGGCGCTGGCGCCGGGCGTGGCGGCGATGGGCGTCGCCTACGATTTCGCGCTGCGCAACGAGTTCCGCCCGCTCATGATCGCCGAGCAGCACACCTCGCGGCGCGAGGTGAATCGCATGCTGCACATCAATCGCACCGCGACCGACCTCTTGACCAAGCTCGAGGCGGTGCGCCTGCTCTGCCAGGAGACCGGCTGCGCCCAGCGCTATCTCACGATGGATGCGTTCAACGCGCTGTTCCAGACCACCTGGCACATCGACCAGGAGCGGAAGCTCGGCCGCCACCAGCGCTTCGTCGAATACATGCACTGGGTGCAGGACGAGGACCTCACCACCGCCATCGCCATGACCGACGGCAAGGGCGACCGCTCGCTGCGGCCGCACGAGCAGGCGGTGGCCGATTCCTACGTGCACGTCGCCGAGCGGCGGAAGGACGGCATCGTCATCCGCGGCACCAAGGCGATCGTGACCGGGGCGCCCTACATGCACGAGCTCCTCGTGCTGCCGTGCCGCTCGATGACCGAGGCCGACCGCGATTTCGCCGTGGCCTGCGCGGTGCCGCTCGATGCGCCCGGCGTCACGATCTCGGCGCGGCCGGCCGGACGGCCGGGCGAGAAGGCGGCGCTGTTCAGCGGCCGCTACGGACAGTCGCTCGGCGCGATCTTCTTCGACGACGTGTTCGTGCCCGAGAGGCGCGTTTTCCTCGATGGCGAATGGGAATGGTCGGGGCATTTGACGCGCACCTATGCCACGCATCACCGCCACACCTGCATCGCCGCCCGCGCCGGCTTCGGCGACCTCCTGATCGGCGCCGGCACCATGACGATGCAGGCCAACGGCCTCTCGCCCGAGATGGCGCCGCATCTGCGCGACCGCATGGTCGACCTGATCAAGACGGTCGAGGGCATCTTCGCGTGCGGCGTCGCGTCGTCGGTCTACGGGCTGCGCGATCCCGCCGGCAACATCGAGCCCGAGCCGGTCTACGCCAATATCGGCAAGCTCATGCTGGCGACGCAGATCTACGACATGCACCGCATCGCGCACGAAGTTGCGGGCGGCCTCATCGTGGCGCTGCCGGGCCCGGAGGAGGACCACAACCCGGCCACCGCCGGCTCGATCGCCGAGACGCTGAAGGGGCACCCCGATGTGCCCTACGCGCACCGCGCCAAGCTCGCCCGCTTCCTCGAGGACCTGACGGTCTCGCACACCGCGGGCTGGTACTCGACCATCAGCCTGCACGGCGGCGGCTCGCCCGAGGCGATGAAGATGGAAATCTTCCGCAACTATCCGATCCCCGACAAGGTGGCACTCGTCGAGCGCCTGCTCGACCGCGGCCTCTTGCCGGGGCGGACGGACGGCGAGGGCAGGGCGCTCGCGCCGGTGGACCAGGCCGGCCGCTGCTGCCCGCAAGGCTGCCGCGTGCCGGAGCTGCCCGCGAGCCTCAGGAAGAACACGCGCAGCTAGCTGACGCGGTCTCGCTGGAACCGCTTCGCGGTTTCACCACGCTCGTCATCCTGAGCGAAGCGAAGGACCTAGCTTCGGCGAGCAAGGCCTGCGCCGGCGATTAATATCGCCGGATGCAGTCTTTCTCGCATCGGCAAGGTCCTTCGCTTCGCTCAGGATGACGAGGTAGGGTAGCTGCGCCTTGCCATGGTTAAGAGGACGCCCGCTTGACCGCTCTGGCGCGCCGCGCATGATGCGCGCCTCGTAGGGAGCCCGCAGCGATGAAGCTCAGGAAAGGCATCAAGGAGATGGTGGCCGAGGCCGAGGCGGCCATCGAGACGATGACGGTCGATCAGGTGAAGACCGCGCTCGACGATCCCGGCGTGCAGCTCGTCGACATTCGCGACGTGCGCGAGCTGTGGCGCGACGGCGGCATCCCCGGCGCCTTCCACGCGCCGCGCGGCATGCTCGAATTCTGGGTCGATCCCGAGAGCCCCTACCACAAGGACCTGTTCGCCTCGGGCAAGAAGTTCGTGTTCTTCTGCGCCGGCGGCATGCGCTCGGCGCTGGCGGCGAAGACCGTTCACGACATGGGCCTGGCGCCGGTTGCGCACATGGCGGGCGGCTTCGGCGCCTGGGTCAAGGCCGGCGGCCTCGTCGAGAAGAAGGAGCCGCCGCCGCCCAAGCCCAAGGCGGCGTGAGGCGGTCCCGGCTTGGCCGGCCGCGACAAGATCGAGCCGTTCTGGGCGCGTCCGCCGCGGGGCAAGCGGCGCACCGCGCCTCCTTTGCTCGTGCCCGAGCGGGCGGCGGCGCCCGAACGCGACGCGCCGGCACCACCGCCTGAACAGCCCGCCGCCTCGCCGCCGCCGGCCGCCGGCCCGCAAGAGCCTTCCTTCGCGGTTTCCAGCGCGGCGCGGCGCGAGACGATTGCGGCGATCGTCGCCGGCGACTCGCAGCCGGGGGAGCCGACGCCGGCGGAGCCGCCGCCGGTGCCGAGCCACGGCGGCTGGATCGAGCTCTCGTCGGAAGAGGCGGTTCGGCACCCGCTGTTCGGCGTGCACGGTTGGCTTGTTGCGATCGCAATTTTCGTGGCGCTCGGGCTCGCCCGCGCGCTCGTGGAGCTGATCGATTTCTGGGAGACCACGGACCATGGCGGCCTCGCGGCCTGGATCATGGCCATCCTGCGCTCGGTCATGGCGCTCTGGGCGGCGCTGGTCTTGGGCTTGCTGCTCGGCCGCAGCCGCGCCTTTCCCACCAACTTCGCCGCCTACAGCATGGTCAACGTGATCTACCTCGTGCTGTTCGGCCTGGCCTTCGCGCACGTCACGCACGGCCGGGTCTTCGCCGGCGTGGCGGTCGCCATCGTGCTCAATCTCGTCGCCATCGCCTATGTCGTGCGCTCGCGGCGCGTGAACGTCACCTACCGCCACCGCATCCGCACGCCGAAGACGCCGGCACCCGCCACTGTCGCCACTGCCGAAGCCTCGCGCGCATAGCGCGTGATCCGTTCGAATTGGATCAAACTTTCATTGTTGTCCCGGCTGCAGCGCAGCACGCGCTCTTCCTTGCGCGTGGTGCGCTGCAAACCCGGGACTCAGGCGAGGCGCGGCTACCGCGCGGCGCGGCGGCAGGCTGTGGCCGTCGCCCCGCGTAGGTCCCGGGTCTGCGCAGCACCACGCCGCTGAAGAAGCGGCGTGCTGCAGCGCGCCCGGGACGACATGATCATGTGGACCGGGTTCCGCGCGTAGCGCTGCCGCCTGGGCGAATTCCTATTCGTCGGCGTTTTGGCCGGGGCGGCAGGCGCTTTCGCGCAGCTTCTCGAACTTGCCATCGCGCATGACATAGTGCGAGGCGATGCAGCCGCCCTCCGCGCTGCGCTCCTCGGCGATGGCGCCGACCGGTTCGAGCTTTCCCTCTTTCCACTTGAACGACATGCGACCGCTGCGCCCGCGCTCGTCTCGGAACGCGCCGGTCACGAGCTTCCGGCGCGCATTGATGATCGGGCTCTTGATCGCATCGAGCAGGTCGGTCGGCGCGAACTCCTCGGCCTCGCGCTCGAACAGGAACCAGCGATAGGCCGTGCCCTCGGCATCGCGCGGTCCGAGCGCGATGCGGAGGTCGGCATGGCGGTCGAAATTCACGTCCTGCAGCACGAAATCGACGCGGCCCGGATCGCGCCCGTCGCCGCGCACGAGCGCGGGGCGCGCCTCGAAGCCCTCGAGCACCTGACGCGGCTCATCGCGGCCGACCTGGTAGATCTCGATGCGCGTGACGACGTTCGGCACGCGGCCGGCGAGCACGAACGTCCATTCGGTCTGGCGCGGACTGACGCGGCCAGTGCAGGTGGCGAGACGCCCCGCCTCGGGCGCGTCGTGGACGACGCAGCGCAGGAGGTTGCCGCTCTGGGCATGCGCAGGCAGCGACATCGAGGCGAAAGCGGCGAGGACTGCCGCGCACCATCGCCATCCCCGCCGCGCAGGACTGTCCTGAGAAAGGGCCAGTTACCAACACTTGTCGTCCCCGCGAAAGCGGGGACCC
>SBBV01000342.1 GCA_005240015.1 Candidatus Odyssella thessalonicensis
AGATCGTCGGCGGTGGCGCCGTTCAAGAGCTTCACGTAGATCGTCTCCTCGATGCCGCGGTTGATCGGCATGAGGTGCGCGGTGAAGTTCACGACGATCGGCTTGCCGGCGGCCGCCGAGAGTCCCTGCTCGATCTCGGGCGCGTGGCGGTGGCTCGCGACGCTGTAGGGATGGATGCCCTCGGCCACCTCGGCAAACATCAGGTTCTCCTTCACCTCGCGCCCGGCGCCGGAGACGCCCGACTTCGCGTCGATGATGATGTCGCCCGCTTCGATCGCCTTGGCCTCGACCAGCGGGACCAGCGGCAGCTGCGCCGCGGTCGGATAGCAGCCGGGATTGGCAACGAGCCGCGCCTTCTTCACCGCCTCGCGCGCGAGTTCGGTGATGCCGTAGACCGCCTCCTTCTGGAGCGCCGGCGCCTTGTGCTCGTGGCCGTACCATTTGGCGTAGGTCGGCAGGTCGTGGAGCCGGAAGTCGGCCGAGAGGTCGACGATCTTCAGGTGCTTGGGCAGCTTGGCGATGATCTCCTGCGTGGTGCCGTGCGGCAGCGCGCAGAACACCACGTCGAGCCCCGACCAGTCGGCGTCCTCGACCTTCACCAGCTTCGGCAGATCGAGGTGCCCCAAATGCGGGAACACCTCGGCGACCGCCTTGCCGGCCTTGGCGTTGGCGGTGAGCTGGCGGATCTCGGCCTGCGGATGGCGCGCGAGCAGGCGCAGCAGCTCCGCGCCGGTGTAGCCGCTCGCCCCGAGGATGCCGATCCTCACCGCATTGCTGAGCTTCGCCATGTCGTCTCTCCATCCGCCGGCCGCGGCGCCGCAAGCGTGTTGCGGCCTTGCCCGAACCGACTATTGTCGCTCCGCTTCAACACCGGCTGCCGGCGCCGGAGCGGACGCCTTGGCCAGATACACCGAAACCATCGCCGTCGACAAACCGTTCGCCGATACCTGGCGCGCGGTTCACGCGGCGCTGCTCGCGCACAACTGGAACATCGTCAACGTGCGCGACAACACCTTCTTTCTTCGCGAGCGCATGTCGTTCGACACCATGCTGTGGCGCAATCCCTGCCGTTTTGCCGTCCATGTCGCGGGGGACGGCGAGACCCGCTCCGTTCTGCACCTCTTCGGCTCGACGCTCGGCTTCGGGCCCTGGCCCAAGAGCCGCGTCCGCCGCGTCGCCGAGGGCTTGAAGAGCCAGCTGCTCGGCGCCATCGCCCACATCCCGCCCGCCTCCGAGTAGAAAGCGAAAGGGCCGGGCGCTAATTCGAAGCGCCCGGCCCTGTTCGGCCGTGATTCGATTGCTCGAACCGATCAGCGCTTCGAGAACTGGAAGCGGCGTCGCGCCTTGGCGCGGCCGTACTTCTTGCGCTCGACCGTGCGCGCGTCGCGCGTGAGGAAGCCGCCCTTCTTCAGCACCGGGCGCAGGCCCGGCTCGAACAGCGAGAGAGCCTTCGAGATGCCGTGGCGCACGGCGCCGGCCTGGCCCGAGAGCCCGCCGCCCGAAACCGTGCACACGACGTCGTACTGGTCGCGCCGGTTGGTGACGCCGAAGGGCTGGTTGATCAGCATGCGCAGCACCGGCCGCGCGAAGTAGACGGCGATGTCGCGGCCGTTGATCGAGATCTTGCCGGTGCCGGCCTTCACCCACACGCGCGCGACGGCGTCCTTGCGCTTGCCGGTGGCGTAAGAGCGGCCGAGGCCGTCGAGCCGTGGCTTCGGCGGCTCGGCCTTGGGCGCCGGCGTCGGCTCCGCGCCCTTCGGCATCACATCGGCGAGCGTGGCGCCGGATTCCTGGGTCTGGCTCATACTGCCGCCCTCTTCACGTTCTTCGGGTTCATCTTGGCGAGATCGAGCTTCGTGGGCTGCTGCGCCTCGTGCGGATGCTGGGGCCCGCCATAGACTTTGAGATTGCCCATCAGCTGCCGGCCGAGCGGCCCCGCCGGGATCATGCGCTTCACCGCGGCGGTGATGACGCGCTCGGGATGCTTGCCCGCGAGCGTCGGCCCCGCATAGCTGTACTTCAGGCCGCCCGGATAGCCGGTGTGGCGCCAGTAGGACTTCTGCTCGCGCTTCTTGCCGGTGAGGTAGACCTTCTCGGCGTTGACGATGACGACGTTGTCGCCGCAGTCCATGTGCGGCGTGAACGTGGTCTTGTGCTTGCCGCGCAGAAGATCGGCGACGATGACGGCGAGGCGGCCGAGCACCGCGTCCTCGGCGTCGATCAGCACCCACTTCTTCTGGATGTCCGACGGCTTGGCCGAATAGGTTTTCATTGCACTGTTCCGGCGAAAAAACGGGCGCCGCAAAGCGCGGCACCCGGTCAAAGCGGCGCGCACCATACCCATGTTCCGGTGCAAGTCAACCCGCGCCGAGCCTTATGGATCAATAGGATTGTCGCAGCGGTATGATGCTACCACAAACCCCGCGAGCCCTGGGCCGAGGGGTGGATTTGGGGCGCGTAGCCGTACTGGATCGCGCGCGCGGTCGAGGGCGGCGTCAGCAACGCGGCCGGCTGGGGCGACCGCCAGGGAAGCGGCCCGGAATAGCCCGACGGCGTCCAAAGCCAGAGCTTGCCGCCGGCCACGAGCACCGCCTCGTCGCCGCGGTCGAGCAGCGCGAACATGAGACCGTCGACGGGCGGATGCTCGGGATCGAGTGTCACCTGCCGGCGCGGACCGGTGCGGTCGCGTCGCTCCTGCCGCATCACCGCGTCGATCTCGGGCACCATCGCGAACGGATCGCCCGCCGCCTTGTGCGGCCACGCGGCGCCGAAGCGGCGGAGATCCGGCCGCCGGCACTCGCCGCACGGGCGATGCCC
>SBBV01000212.1 GCA_005240015.1 Candidatus Odyssella thessalonicensis
AAAGCGCGTACGAAGACCCGCTCATGTATCAGGGCAGCTCCGACACGATGCTGGGCCCGTGCGACGACATCGCGATGAGCGACGAGGCCTGGGGCATCGATTTCGAGGGCGAGATCGTCGCCATCGTCGATGACGTGCCGATGGGCGCCTCCGAAGCGGAATGCGCAAGCCGCATCCGCCTTCTCTCCATCGTCAACGACGTGAGCCTGCGCGGGCTCATCCCGGCCGAGCTCGCCAAGGGCTTCGGGTTCCTGCACGGCAAGCCCTCGACCGCGTTCGCGCCGGTGGTGGCGACGCCCGACGAGCTCGGCGCGGCCTGGAAGGGCGGCACCATCCATCTGCCGCTGGTCTCGACCTTGAACGGCAGGGTCGTGGGCCGCCCCAACGCCGGCGAAGATCTGCAGTTCAGCCTGCCTCGCCTCGTCGCCCATGCCGCCAAGACGCGCGCGCTCGCCGCCGGCACGATCGTGGGCTCGGGCACGGTCGCGAACCGCGACGAAGCGCGCGGCTGCTCCTGCATCGCCGAGATCCGCGCGATCGAGACGATCAAGGACGGCAAGCCGCAGACGCCGTTCATGCGCTTCGGCGACACGATCCGCATCGACATGCTGGACGAAGGCGGCCGCTCGATCTTCGGCGCGATCGAGCAGAAAGTCGTCCGCTATGCGGGCGCCGGCGCGGCGCGTGGATGAAATCATGACCGGCCTGCGTATATCCTCGGCGCCGCAGCACCGGAGAACGCCATGGCCCGCGTCGTCTATGCCTCACTGATCGCCTTCGCCTGTGCTGCGAGTCCGGCGGCGGCGCAGATCTCGGACGGCGATATCGCCAATGCGCTGCGCGCCAACGCCTGGTGCACGATGAGCTATAACCGCGTGACCGGCGGTTACAATCGGCGCACGGCCCGCTTCGGCGACAACATCCTGCAGATCGACTACTACGGCGAGGGCCAGTACACGGCGACGACCCGGCGCGAACTGTTCCATTGGCGCGTGCAGGGCGGGCGCCTGCAGCTGTCGCAGGACGGCGGGAGCTGGGGGGACCTCGAGCTCGACGCCCGCCGCAACTCGAACGGCTATCTCATCCTGATCGTCGACGGCGTCGAGTGGTCGCAGTGCTGAGGCGGCCCCCCAGCGCCGATCAAGCCGTCGTGGTCTTCTTTTTCTTCTTCGCCGGGACACGCTTCTTCACCGGCTGCTTCTTGCCGCCCGCGCGCCACTTCTTGCCCGGCGCCTTGTAGCGCGCGAAGGCGGGAACAGCACCCGGCGCGAAGCGGCCCTTCACGCCGCAGAACCGGCTCTGATCGCCTTCCTTCTTCGGTGAAGCGTCGACGTGGATATGGTTGCGGTGGAACCGGTCGTAATCGGGTGTGAGTGTAGTGTTGAAGATCTCGCAGGCCGAGAGGCTCGTGGCCTGCAGGAACTCGCGCGAGCCGTCCCGGGCGCGCCAGTGATTGAGGTATTTGACCTCGCGGCCATCGGCGAGCTTGAAGCCGCCGATGTCGATCGCATTGGCGAAAGCGTGCTCGGAGAGCCGCCCGGCGAAGCGGCCGCCGAAGGGCCTGCCGTAGATGTTGCGGCAGGAGTAGGTGCCGCCCACGTCGAGCGCCGCGAGCTGCACGCGGAACTGCTTCTGCGCCTCGGGCTCGACCGAGTCCTTGACCCAGCGGCCCATGCGGATCGCCATATCCTGCGTGAGGAGGGCCGGCCGGGTGAGCGCCACGTTGCCGATGCGGCTGACCTCGACGCCGTTCTCGATCGAGCAGCCGCGCTCGTCCTCGACATCGGGCACCCGGCGATAGACGACGCCGAGCGCCAGCAGCTGCTTGTCGGCCTCGGCATGCGAGAGCGCCTGCGCCGGTGTCACACGGCCGCTCTGCACTTGGCGGCTGGGCGTTTGGCCTTCGAGCGGTTTTCCGAGATTGGAGCAGCCGGCGGCCCCGAAGCCGGCGAGAATCAGCACGAGAAATGCGGGCGGGCGAAAGCCCGTCGCGATCTTGTTGGCAGGCATGGTTCTCCCTCGACCTCAGTCGGACTGCCTAACGTGTCTTTTCGGTCTTCGTTCCGCGTTAAGCGGTGCCGTCAGCGCCCCCTTAAGCGCTGGCCTTGCGGCTTCGTTAAGGAGGCTGCTCCCCCGAGCAACGAATTTTTAACCGTACAATATCACGCCGCCAAGCGCGAATTTGCCGCGCGCCTTACAACCGAATTCCTCAATGATTACGGACGGATCAGCACCGGCGTCCCCTCGCGCACCGAGCGGTAGATCTCGTCGATCTCGGCGTTGGTGACGGCGATGCAGCCGTCCGTCCAATCCTCGCGCGCGAACTTCAGGCGGAAATAGGCGAGCTCCATCGCCTCCTTGGGCTGGCCGTGGATGTAGATGGCGCCGCCGGGATCGACGCCGCGCGCGGCGGCCCGCGCGCGGTCGCGCTCGTTCGGGTAGTCGATGTGGAGCGCCAGATTGAACTTGCTCTCGGCCTTCTTGTAGTCGATGCGATAGAGCCCTTCGGGCGTGCGCCCGTCGCCGCGCTCGCGCTTGTGCCCGACCGGCCGCTGGCCGAGCGCCACGCGATAGGTGCGCATGATCCGGTCGCGATAGAAGAGATGCATGCGCCGGCGGCGCTTCTCGATCACGATGAGATCGACCGGAACCGCGGCGCGCGATGCGCGCGGAATCGACTCGACCTGCGCCCGTGCCGGCAGCGCCGCGGCGGCCGCGGCAGCCGCTGCGCCGGCGACGAGCGCGCGGCGCGTCACGCGCGAACGTCGAGGCGTGTCCCCCATGCCCCCGCCGCGTCCCCCAAGATGAGTCGGTCGGGAAAAGAATAGCAGAGTCGCCGGCGAGGCGGGGAGCGCGAAATAGTTAATGCCGGCGCACTATGGGACCGCGCGCCTCCAGGCGCGGTCGCTCGCTTCGCGAGCTATTGGCGAAGCTTTGCTTCGCCCGAAGCTCGGCCACTTCGGCCGAG
>SBBV01000111.1 GCA_005240015.1 Candidatus Odyssella thessalonicensis
AAGCGCGCAGGCGAAGACGCTGACGCCTATCTCGCGCGCGTGCTCGCCAATCCGCTGGCGATCCGCGTCAAGATCGCCGATCTCCGCGACAACATAGATCTCTCGCGCATCGACCGCCCGACCGGAAAGGACTTCGCGCGCATCGAGAAGTACAAGCGCATGCTGCCGCGGCTCGAGGCGGCGCTGAAGCGCTAGGCACCCACGGGTCGTCGCGCCTGACTGACCTGCCCCCAGAACTGCTCGTTCGGCAGGTGCCCAGCCGCATCGGCGGAAAACTCGGGCTTGATGCGATTGACGAAGAACATGCCGACCCGGCCCTTGTGCTTCACTTCGACATCGCCGCGCGCCTCGCAGTCGAAACGAGACTTGATCTGACCCCAGGTGGACTCGGAGACATTGATCCGCCCCGGGATGCAGGCCGCCTCGATCCGTTCCGCGACATTCACGGTATTGCCCCAGACGTCGTAGGTGAATTTGTGCTTGCCGACGACGCCGGCGATGAGCGGGCCCGTGTTGATCCCGATCCGCACCTCCCAGGCCGGCAAGCGCAGCTTCTCGCGCTGGCGGTTGAGCCTTGCCATGTGGTCCAGAATCTCCAGGGCGGCGAGGCAGGCATCGAGCGCATGAGTGCGATTGGGCTCGGGCAGGCCGCCCGCGGCCATGAACGCGTCGCCGATCGTCTTCAGCTTCTCGAGCCTGTGCTGCGCAACGATGTCGTCGAACTTGGCGAAATGCTGATGCAGCTGCTCGACGACGCTGGCCGGCTCCAAGCTCTCGACCAGCCGCGTGAACTCCCGGAAGTCTACGAACATCACCGTCGCGGAATCGTAGAAGCGCGGCTGAACGCGCGCCCTGGCCTTCAACTCTTCGGCCACTGGGCCGGGTAGAATGTTGAGCAGCAGACGGTCCGACTCCGCCTTTTCGGCCACGGCCCGATCACGCGCCTCGCCCAACGCGCGCAAATCCGTCTCGCGCTCGCGCAGCCGCCGGCGAAGCTCGAGATGAACCATGGCTTGGCGGGAGAGGCGGCGCAGCGCCTCGCGCTGCTCCAGCGTGATCTCGCGCGGTTGGAAATCGATCACGCAAAGCGTCCCGAGCGCATAGCCTTCGGGATTGATGAGCGGAACGCCGCAATAGAAGCGGAGAGCAAATTCGCCGGTAACCAGCGGGCTCGTGTTGAAGCGCGGATCGCGCGTGAGGTCGCTCACATAGATGATGTCGTCCGTGCAGATCGTGGCCGCGCATACCGAGATCTCGCGCGGGCACTCGGCCATATCCGGTGGCAGGCCGTATTTGGCCTTGATCCATTGCCGCCGCTCGTCGATGAAGCTTACGAGCCCGGCGGGGCAGCCGCAGATTTGCGCCGCGAGCTCGGCGATGTCGTCGTATCCCGCCTCCGGCGGCGTATCGAGGATCGCGTATTTGCCGAGCGCGACGAGGCGCTCCGGTTCATTCGCAGACATCGGCAGGGCCATTCCTCATCCTCCTCGCGGCGGCCCCGAGTCGCCGCGCAGATGTCACACTTCCGGCAGCTTTTTCGCCAGCTCCATCATCGTCAGCATCTCGCGCTGCTGATCGTCGAGATAGGGGATGCCGATCCCGTATTCTGCCCAGCGCGCCTTCACCTTGGCTTCGAGCGCGGGGTCGAGCTTGTTGATCGGCGGATAGCGGCGGCCCCCGTATTCGGGCCGGCGCTCGAGCTCCCAGCTGCGCGTGGCGTCGATCAGCACGCGCGTCCACTCGCCGGTGCCGTATTTCATCGGATTGGCCTTCTCCGGCGGCGTCGAGGGATCGAGCACCGAGCCGAAGGTGGGGCCGTAGAAGACGATGTCGCCCAGGCCGGCGTTGACGCGGAACGCCATCGCCCAATCGAGCGCCACCGGGTCGCGGATGTCGACGTCTTCCTCGACCACCATCACGTTCTTCCAGAACCACTGGCCGGCCGCCGTGCCCCAGAGCGCGGCGCCTACCTGTTGCGCATGGCCGCGGTACATCTTGCGGATTTGCACTACGATGTTTGTGCCGGTCGAGACCGGCGGCATCCAGCAATCGGTGACGCCGGCGACGCCCGCATCCTCGAGCATATTCCAGGCAATCGCCGACCACGCATAGGCGCAGAGCAGCGAGTCCTCGGACGGGAAACCGGGGCGCGCGCCCTCGAGTGCCCCGCGCAGGATCGGATCGTTCCTGTGCGTGACGCAGGTGACGCGCAGCACGGGCTTCGGCGACGGCTTGCCGCCGAGATAGCCAGGATATTCGGCGAAAGGCCCCTCCTCCTCGAACGTCGCGGGATCGGGATCGATGAAGCCTTCGATCACGATCTCGGCGCTGGCCGGAACGTGCAGCGGCACCGTCTCGCAGGGCACCAGATCGACCGCGCGCCCAAGGATCGCGCCCATCATGTCCCATTCGCAGATGTGCTTGGGGAACGGGCTGCCGGCGCAGAACGGCAGCACGTCGTGCCAGCCATGCGCCACCGCGACCGGCATCGGCTTGGCGCTCTCGCGCGCCTGCTGGAAATGCCCGCCCCAGCCCTGCGTCGGGATGAGCAGCTTGCCGATCTTGCGCCGGCCGATGATCTGGCCGCGATAGAGCCCGATATTGTCGCGCCCCGTCGTGCGGTCCTGCGTGACCACGCCGCAGAACGTGTCGAGGTAGCGCCCGCCATCGGCCTTGTGCCATTTCGGCGCCGGGAAATCCCAGAGATTGATCTCCTCGTCCTTGAGGATGTTCTCCTTGACCGGCCCGGTCTTGGCGATGCGGGGCGGCACGGGCTTGCGGAACGTGTCCTTCAGGTGGCGGACGATGGCCCTGTCGGACGTGTCGTTGGGCAAGCCGAGCAACAGCTCGATCTGCCGCTTGTTGCCGACGCCGCTGGTCATGAACCTGGTGCAGCGGCCCTTCTCGTAGTCGGCGATGCGCTCGAACAGCAGCGCGGGGCCGCCCAGCGCCAGATTGGCGCGCGTGATGGCGCCGATCTCTTCCTCCCAATCGACCTTGACGTTGACGCGCGCGAGCTGGCCCGCGGCCTCGAGCTCGGCGAGCCAAGTCCTGAGGCTCGGCCCTTCCTGCGCCGCCGCAACATCGCGCCGGCGCGGCTTGGCCGGTACTTCGTTCATCGCGCTCCTCCCTCAAGAAGCGCGGAGACGTTAGCACGATGAGCAGCAGCGCGCGACACGTAGGGGCGCGCTGCGCGCGCCCCTCGGCGTGAGAGGTCGCGCCTCAGTACCGCTTGTAGTGCAGAAACTTGCCCGTCATGACGATCTTCACACGGTCGCCCTTGGGATCGGGCTGCTTCTCGATCGTCATGTCGTAGTCGATGGCGCTCATGATGCCGTCGGCCGGGCGGCCGCCTTCGCCGAACTCCTCCTCGATCAGCGCCTTCCAGGTGGTGCCGTACACCTGCACCAGCTCGTAGAAGCGGTAGATCAGCGGATCCGTGGGCGGGCCCGGCGGGAGCGAGCCGCGATAGGGCGTCTCGGTCAGCACCGCCGCCTCGTCCTTGGTAAGGCCGAAGAGCTTCGCGGCCTTCTCCGCCTGCGCCGGATCGAGCCGCATCTGGCCGAGGAGCGCGGCCGTGATCAGCACCGGCGAATTGCCGCCGATCTCCTTTGCGATGGTTTTCCACGAAAGACCCTTCGCGCGCTTGCCGTCGAGGATCTTCTCCGTCACTTGCTCACGCTTCATTGCGTACTACCTCCGATGCGTTTCGGTCCCTTGGCAGGGTGGCGAGGCGGCCGCGCTCAGCCCTGGCGGCGGCTCAGGAATTGGTCGCCGCCCCCGGCGCGCAGGGCGGCGATGGGAATCGGCTGGCTCGCGGCCAGTGCCGGTTCGGCCAGGCCGGGCGAGACATGCGGCGGATGCTTGGGATCGTAGCCGCGCGTCGCGATCTCCTGCTCGAACGCCTTCGAGCGATCGACCAGGAATTCGATGATGTGGTTGCGGATGCGGTAGTAGTGCGGGTGTTTGTGCATGTCGTGCCGCGTGCGCTCGCGCGGCATGGTGTTGACGACGATCTCGGCGATCTTGGCGCGCGGCCCGTTGGTCATGAGGATGATGCGGTCGGCGAGCAGGATCGCCTCGTCGACGTCGTGCGTGATCATGAACACCGTCTGCGAGGTCGCCTGGCAGATGCGCAGGACCTCGTC
>SBBV01000586.1 GCA_005240015.1 Candidatus Odyssella thessalonicensis
CCCGGCTCGGGCCACGACACGATCCAGGACTTCACCGCCGGCGCAGGTACCGACGACAGGATCGATCTCCGCCAGTACGGCTTCGCCGATTTCAACGCCGTGCTCGCGGCCACAGCCGACGTCGCCGGGTCAGCCGTGATTACGCTTGCGGCCGGGGACGACATCACGCTCTCGAGCGTGCTCAAATCGCAGCTCCACGAGAACGACTTCCTGCTCTAGCTGCGGTCTATTTGCTTCAATGCCCCAGCGGCATTGAGCCAAACTCTGCCATCTCCCACACGTGATGTTTCACGCCGGCGGCAAGTCTGCCCGAGCTTCTCTCGTTTGGCAGACTTGGTTGCGCCACGACCAACGGTATTATAGTTAAGGAACAACCACCGGGCGCGACGGCAGCCCGGGACTGGGCGGGGAATGATTGGCACCAGCGCTGTCGGCACCAAGCCGCATCTCGGGGGCGTGGCGGAAGCGCCGCTCGGGCGGGAGTTCGTATTCGACGCAACTTTTGCTCACTCACCGGGCGCGATCGAAGGCTGCGGTTGTCCCGTTTACTCCGGAGGGAGAACGACCGCGGCATCTTCGGAACCCGGCCACGGCCAGGTCAATGAGGCTGTCGGCGGCGGCGGTGACGGGGTTACCGGGAGTCGGCTCGGTCACACCTACTACTCAAGCCACGCCCCGAACGGCGACACGCTCTTGATGGGCGGCAAGTGGGGCGACGGCGTCGGTAGCGGCATCGACATCACCTACAGCATTCTCGGGCTCAACAGCAGCACCGCCTACTACTCGGCGACCTACTATTCCGGCGGCCAGGAATTCAGTAATTCGTATCTGCCGCCGAGCGGCCTCGCCTCCACGATCGCGACGGTCCTCGCGCGCATCTCGAACGTCTGCAACGTCTCGTTCACGCTTGTGGATGACAGCGCCACAGCCGGCGATTTGCGCTACGGGGTCACCGGCTACAACACGCCTACCGCGAAAGTGAAGGACTTCCCGGGCGGCTATGTCTACGGCAGCGGCCCGCAGGAAGGCGACGTCTGGCTCGGCGCCAATTACTGGAACTATTGGGCCAACGCAGCGCCGGGCACTTACGGTTTCACGACGATCATGCACGAGACGGGCCACGCGCTCGGCCTCAAGCATCCGCACGACAGCATCAACGGCTACGGTACCTCGACCATCGCCCTCAACCGCTCGATCATGAGCTATCGCGACTACGACGGTGACAATCTCGGCGGATACACGTCGGGCTACTTCCCGACCACGCCGATGATCGAGGACATCGCCGCGCTGCAATACCTCTATGGCGCGAAAACTAGCTACCACGCGGGCAACGACACCTATACCTATTTCGATAACATCGTTTACTACGAGGCGATTTGGGACGCCGGCGGCACCGACACGATCGACTGCTCCAACATGTCGACCGCCGTCAATCTCGATCTCAATCCCGGGCAGTTTCTGCGGGTCGGCGCCGGATTCTACAACGGCCAGACCACGCTCAATGACGGCTACGTCGGCATCGCTTACGGTGCGTGGATCGAGAACGCGATCGGTGGCTCTGCCAGCGATACGATCAAGGGCAACAGCGCCGACAACCAGCTGAGCGGCGGCGAGGGCAACGATACGATCCGTGGCGGAACCGGGCTCGATTCGCTCCTCGGTGGTAGCGGCGACGATTGGATGTCGGTCGACGATTTCACCCTCGGCGACATGGTGCGAGGCGGTGCCGGCTGGGACACGCTTCGTGTCGAGTTGTATGGGGTTACCGCCGACTTGGTCTACCTGATCGAAGGCCAGAGTGCATTGGCCGTTCGCGATGGCGCCAATCGCCTGCTGGCTGACGAAATCGAGCTGCTTGAGCTAATCGCTGGAACCGGCAACAACATCCTCAATGCGAGCAACGTCGGGCCCGGCCTTTCCGTCAGGCTGTATGGTCAGGAGGGAAACGATTACCTGCATGGAGGCTCGGGCAACGATCTCCTCAGCGGCTATAACGGGAACGACACGCTCTTTGGCGGCAGCGGCGATGACACGCTGCAGGACTGGGCGGGCGACGATCTGCTCGACGGCGGCGCCGGCAATGACTACATGCAGGGCGGGTTCGGCAACGACACATACGTGGTGCGCGATCAGCTCGACAATGTGGTCGAAAGCGCATTCTCCGGCATGGACAAGGTCCTCGCGCTGATCGATTGGACGCTCGGCGACTACCTGGAGCTGCTCGATCTCGCCGGCGCGGCCAGGCTCGGCGTAGGCAACGCGTGGGTGAACGAGATCAACGGCACGGCAGCCAACAACTGGCTCGATGGCAAGGGCGGCGCCGACACGATGCGCGGCGGCGCTGGCGACGATACGTACATTTTCGAGACGATCGGCGACTATGCGCACGAAGCGGCCGGCGACGGGGTCGACACCGTCATCCTCATCACCGCGTTCGATTACACGCTCACGGCCAATGTCGAGCGGCTCTGGCTCGGCGGGTCGGGCGACTTCCAGGCCAACGGCAACGACATCGCCAACGAGGTGATCGGCAACGCCGGCAACAACATCCTCAACGGCGGGCTCGGCGCCGACACGATGTATGGCGGCCGGGGCAACGACCTCTACATCATCGACAATATCGGCGACGTGGTGAGCGAGGTGGCAGGCGAGGGCACCGACACGGTCAACAGCCTCATCGACTACACGCTCAACGTGAACGTCGAGAACCTCAACATCATCGGCACCGGCAACATCAACGCCTACGGCAGCAACGTCGACAACGTCATCAACGGCAACACGGGCAACAACACGCTGACCGGCGAGGCGGGGAACGACATCTTGAACAGCGGCGGCGGCGCCGACAATCTCGTCGGCGGCAGCGGCAACGATCTGCTCAACGGGAACGCCGACGCGGACCGGCTCGAGGGCGGGACCGGCGACGACACGCTGAATGGCGGGGCGGGCGACGATCTCTTCGTGTTCGGGCCCGGCTCGGGTCACGACACGATCCAGGACTTCACCGCCGGCGCAGGTACCGACGACAGGATCGATCTCCGTCAGTACGGCTTTGCCGATTTCAATGCCGTGCTCGCGGCCACGAGCGATGTCGCCGGGTCGGCCGTGATCACCCTCTCCGGCGCCGACGACGTGACCCTCAGCGGCGTACTCCGCGCGCAGCTCCACGAAAACGATTTCCTGCTGTAGGGACAAAAATAGAGCATTGGGTCCGCTCGGGGACAATCGAAACCGCCCAGGGCTTGGAATCACCATCCTCGCGTGTAATCCTAGAGACGGAGCCTTGCCGCGCAATCCAGGGGAAGCGCTGCATGACGAACGTTCCGTCGCAACCGGGGGACGACCCGGCACCGCTCGAGACCAACGTTGCGCCGGCAACCCAACAACCGTTCGATGTTCGTTTCGTCTCGCCCGTTACGGACAGCATCGTCGTACAGGCCTGCAAGCGCCTAAGGATCGTGCGGGCGGTACGTCAAGACGTGCACGGAGACCGCTCTGCCAACGCTTTGGCTACGCTTCCCGACGGTTCGCGAGGCTGGCTCAAGGTCTCCGGGCTGATCGGCGCCTGTCACGAGAGCATTAGTTGCGGCGAAATCGAAGCCGACGGCTTGTCGGGGTTGGCCAAGCCACGGCTGATCCAAACCGCAGGGTGGAGCGAGGGCCGCATCCATTGGCGCGCCATTCTTAGAACCGTGGCGCCCTCACCGGCATGTCGCTATCCATGGTCACCGCCAAACAGCGAGACGATATCGGATGCGTGGTTTTCCGACCTTAAGGAGGCGCTCCGGCGCTTGCGCCTCGTGCCGACGGGGAGGTTCGCGTTTGCCCCTGAGGCAGTTCGCGATGTGGTGGTGAGGACGTACGGCCATCTAGCTCCAGCCGATGCTCCCGAGTGGCACGTGACTCACGCCGATCTTCATTGGGCCAACGTCACTGCACCCAATTTTGCGATGCTCGACTGGGAGAGCTGGGGCTTAGCCCCCGCCGGGTATGCCGGCGCGCGTCTGCTCGCGTTTTCGTTGCTTGATCCCGCCATGCATGCGCGGGTCGAAGCGGCCTTCTCCGATGAGTTGAGAACAACCTCCGGCCAGGTCGCGCAGCTTTTTGTGGCTGCCCAACTGAAGCAATGCATCGCTCGAGGCGAGGTCCCGGTTCGTCTGGAGCCGCCGCTCAATCGCTTGTCCATTCGTATCTTGAAGCCCCTCGCAAGCCGAAGCTTCCTCCCGCCATGGTTCACCCACCGGATGCGCCCGCGACCTTCGGAGCCGAGCTTATCCGGCGCCGCCCGGCGCAGCGCCAAGGACGCGTTGATCGAGCCCGGCCATGCGGGCTCGCTCGGGATCGAACAGCCGGTAGGGGTCGAGCAGCAGCCGGCCGCGCATCCGCTCCGCCACTTCCGCGGCGTCGTGGCGGCGGAAGTGCGGCCAGGGCGTCATGATGGCGAGTGCGTCGGCATTACGCGCCGCGTCGAGCGCGTCCGTAGCTGCGATCAGGCGCGTGTGCTTGACCACAGACGCCTGAACCTCTGGATCGAAGACCCGCAGCGTGCAGTCCGAGAGCTGCTTGATCAATGCAATCGCGGGCGAATTCTTTATCGAGCGTGTGTTCTCCTTGTAGGTGAGTCCCCAGATGCCGATCGTGGCGCCGGGCACTTTCTCGAGCAGCGCCGCGCGCAGCACGCGGATCGCCCAGTCTTTGCGGTGGGCGCTGTTCGCGAGGAAGCTCCGAACGACCGCGCCGTCGGTGCCGTGGCGCTCGGCGAGGCGCACCACGCTCGCGAGATCGCGCTCGATGTTGCCGCCGCCGATGCCGAGGCCGGGGGCAAGGTAGGCGTGCGCGCCGATACGCCGGTCGAGGCGCAGCGCGGGGGCAATCTCGGCCCAATCAGCGCCGATATGCTCGGAGAGCTCGGCCAGCGCATTCGCCACGCTGATCGATGCGGCGAGGCAGCAATTGACGGCGATCTTCGCAAGCTCGGCACTTTCGTAGCGCATCGGCAGGATCGGGCAGCCGAACGCACCGAGATAGGCCGCGAGCGCCGGCGGCAGCGGCGCACGCGGATCGGCGCAGCCGAGGATGAAACGCTCGGGCTCGAGCGCCCGCTCCACTGCGCGGCCGAAGACGAGCGTTTCCACCTGATAGTAGAGCGCGCAGCCCGGCCGGGCGTGAGCGCGCGTGAAGCCGGGCGGAACTTGGCTCAGAACCACGATACACGCGTCCGCGTCGGCGGCGGCCTGAACCCGATCGAGCAAGCGTTCGATGCCGCCGAGCTCGCTGCTGCCGGCATCGTCGGTGGGGACATCGGCGGCGACGTAGATCACGTCGCATTCCGCCAGGTGCGCGGGATCCGCGCCGAAGGCGAGGCGCGCGCGGTGCTCGCGCAGCAGCGCCTCCAGCCCCGGCTCCAGCACCGGCAAGCGCCCGGCGGCAACGCTTTCGGCCACGGCCGGGTCGGGGTCGAAGCCGAGCACGGAAAAGCCTTTGGCGGCGGCGGCCACCGCCGAGCAAAGTCCGAGGTGCGAAAGGCCGGCAAAGCCGATTCTTGGCGCATCGGTCATCGCGCGGCCGCCAACGCCTCTCGCGCGAGGCGCTTCAGCACGTGGTCGAGCCAGGCATCGTTGGAAAGATCGGCGGGCGCGCGCGCGGCGCAGAGCTTGGTGAAATGCGCGTATTCCGCCGTCCAGGTGGGATCGCCTTCGGCCTCAGTCTCGACCTCCTCAACCGGCCGGCCGGCTGGCAACACGCGCTTCCTGTAAGTGAACGTGCTGGGGCCCCACTTGCACAGCGACGAGATGTGCGCGCTGCCGTTCTCGCCCAGGAGATCGCAGCTGAAGTGGTTGCGCCAGGACAAGACCGTCATCTCGAGCTCAATTTGCGGACGCGACTCGTCGCTCGCGATCACGACGTGGTCCGGCGCGCGGTTCTCGAAACACCGCGCCGAAACGACGCGAAACCTGTCACCGATGTCGCCGAACCAGAAGCGTGCGGTATCGAGCAGGTGTGAGCCGAGGTCGGGCAGCACGCCAGCGCCCGAATCGCGCCAAGGCGATTCACGCACCAGCCGCGCAGTACCGTTGCCGTAGAACATGCGGCAGCGATAGAGCTGGCCGAGCGCCCCCGATTGCACCAGCGCGCGCATGCGGATGAAGTGCGGCTCGAAGCGGTGATTGTAGGCGGTATAGCAGACCGCGCCGTTCTTTCGCGCCAGCGCCTCGAGCGCGCGCGGCTCGTCCTCGGCGTCGGCGAGCAACGGTTTCTCGACCAGGACGTGTTTGCCGTGGCCGAGCAGGTGGCGGAGGATGCCCGCCTTCGCGCGATCGGGCGTCGAAACGATCGCGGCGTCACAGCGGTCAAGCGGTACCTCGGTGACGTCCTTGAAGGTCGCCTCCGGTGCCACCGGGTCGACGATTGCGACCACGTCGCGGCCGGCAACCGCGAAGCGCTTGCGGCCCTGCACGCCATAGCCGACGATGATGACGCGCATGCCCGGCACGCGCCTTATCGGTAGGTCGCAAGCCGCTCGAAGCGCTCGAGCTTGCCGAACAGATCCTCCCGGCGGACCGGAATGTTGCCTTCGCGCTCGCATTCGACGGCCGCGGCGAAGGATCCAAGCGCCGAGGCGATGACCGGGCTGCCGGTGGCGTAAAGCGAGAGCGCGGCATAGGCGAGCAGCGCGTCGCCGGCCCCCACCGCGTCGACGACCTTCTCGGCGAAGCTGTCGAGCGCGAAGAACGAACGCACATCTTCGTCGGCGACCGGGATGCCGCGGAACGTGAGCAGGCCGCGCTCGCCGAGCTTCAGGATCAGCGTCTTGCTCGCCGAGCGGCGATAGAGCTCAAGGCCGAGCGGACGCACGACCGAATCCTGATCGCCCAGCGCGAACCGCGCTTCGCGCTCGTTGGGCGTGATCAGGTCGAAGCCGGAGAATTCCAGAATGTTCCCCCAACGGCTCGCGACCTGGCTGTCGGCGACGCGAAACACCTTCGCCGGAATGGCCGCCGTCAGCGGCGGAGTGGTCTCGCGGTTGAAGATGCCGTGCCGGAAATCGCTGAACACCACGATGTCCGCCGGCGTGTCTTGGAGCGCCGCCACGAACCGGCGCAGGATTCGCTCGGAGATCGAACGGTTGTCGAGCGTGTCGACCTTGAGCAGGTGATAGCCGCCGGCGACGATCGCGTTCTTGTTGGTGGTGGGCCGCGTGGGATCGGTGATCAGCGCGCATTCGATGCCCGCTTCGGTGAGATCGCGGCGCGCGAACTCGGCCAGCGGGTCGTCGCCGAGCACGCTCGAGAGCGTCACCTTGGCGCCGGCGGCCGTGAGATGCTTGGCCACGATGCCGGCGCCGCCGACGAAATCCTTCCGCTCCTGGTAGCGCACGCTGATGGTCGGCGTCTTGATCATGCCGCCGATTAGGCTGCACTGCGTGTAGCTGTCGATGATTATGTCGCCGACGACGTGCACGCGCAGACCCTGGATCTTCTCCAGCGCATCGCGCAGGCCGCCGAAGTCGAGACGCTCCGCTTCCAGGAGCGTGATCAGCTTCTCGGTGGCGATGGCAGGCGGCTCGACCTCCATGATCTTGGTCGAGGAGTAGACGATGTCGCCTGGCGTGAAGATGATCTCGCCGCCATAGGCCTCGACGGCGACCTTCTCCTCCGCGGTGCGCGGGTGAATCCCGTCGCGGCCGTATTCGTAGCCCTTGGCAAAGTAGTCGGGCCGGATGATGGCGATGTTGGCCAGTGGCGTCGGGTCGGGATCGATCACCACGTAATCGACGACTTCGAGCGCCGCGAGATTGAACGCGCGCAGCTCCTGCGGCACGAACGGACGGAAGTTGCCCTTGGTGATGTGCGCGTCGGCGGTGAGGCTGGCCACGAGGATGCTGCCCTTGCTCTTGGCGTAGAGCAGATGGCGCACGTGCCCCGGATGCACGATGTCGAACGTGCCGTGGCACATGATGACCTTCTCGGCGCGCGGATGCGGGCCGATCAGCGCCGCCACCTCGCGGGCGGTCTTGATCTTGTGACTCACGAGCTGGCGGCTGGCATCGTCCATCATGGCGGGCTCTGCGGCGTGAGAACCTGGAACCATCCGGCGGTGGCCGCCGCGATAGAGTCGGGATCCCACAGCGGCGCATCGCGCCAATAGTCGATCTCGGCCAGGATCCGGGCCACGCCGTCCTCGAAGCTTACCTTGGGCGACCAGCCGAGGTCGCGCCCAATCTTGGCGATGTCGGCCCAGGTGCAGTCGGGCTCGCCGGGCCGTTTCGGGATGTGCACGGCCGTCCCGCCGAGCAGTTCGACCAAGCGGTTCACCGATTGCGGCTTGCCGGCGCCGAGGTTCCACACCTCGCCTTCCTTGTCGCTTTCCGCGGCGGAAAGGAAGGCCTCCGCCACGTCGGTGACGTAGAGGAAGTCGCGGGTCTGGCTGCCGTCGCCGACGACCGTGAAGGGGCGCCCCGCCAGCTTCTGCCGCAGGAACACGCCGAACACAGCGCCATAAGCACCCGAGGTGCGCGAGCGCGTGCCGTAGGCGTTGAAGATGCGCACGGAGTTCACCGGCAGGCGATAGAGCTTGCGCCAGTGGAAGGCGGCTTGCTCGCCCTGATACTTGCTGAGCGCGTAGGGATATTGCGGCGCGATCGGATGGTCTTCGCGCGTCGGCGTGCGGGCGAGGCCATAGCAGGACGAAGAGGCGGCATAAACGAACTTCGCGACGCGGGCGCGCCTTGCGCATTCCAGCACATGCGCAGTGCCGAGCACGTTGACCGAGAGGTAGTCGAGCGGGCGCTCGATCGACGGAACGATGTCGCCGATGCCGGCGAAGTGGAAGACGTAGCGCGCGCCGTCGAACAGCGGATCTCCCGGCGACAGCGCGCGGATGTCGCCGCGCCGGAACGTCACGTCAGGATTGGCCTTGTGCTGCGCCAAGTTGGCCTCGCGCCCGCCGGCTAGGTTGTCGATCACGCGCACCTCGAAGCCGCGCTCGGCCAGGAGGTCCACCATGTGGCTGCCGATGAACCCCGCGCCGCCGGTCACGACCGCGACCACTTTCTTCATTGGGCGGCCACCCGCTTCATCCGGCGCACGTTGTAGTACCAGTCGTCGTCGAAGCTGTTGGGCAGAAGGCAGTTGCGGAACGCGCGCACGAGGTCGCGCACGGCGTCCTCGATCGATCGCTTGGGCGCGAAGCCCAGCGCCCGCCGGATCTTGTCGGAATTCACGTGGTAGGAGCGGAAATCGTTGGAGGGCGTCGTCACGATGTCGATCGGCGGCAGCTCGGGCTGTTGTTCCTCGACGACCCGCTTCACCATGCGCGCCAGTTCGGCGATCGAATGGTTCTGGAAGCCGATGTTGAAGGTCTCGCCGTGAATCTTCTCGTGCGACGCGGTCAGCATCAGCTCGTAGGCGTCGACCATGTCCTCGATGTGGAGGTTCGGCCGCATCTGGTTGCCGCCGAACACTGTGATTACGCGCTTGTTGACGGCGTGGTTGGTGAGGATGTTGACCGAGAGGTCGAGCCGCGTGCGCGGGCTGTAGCCGCAAACGGTCGCGGGCCGGATGACGACGCAGGTGAAGTCGTCGGCCTTGTGCTTCATCAGCAGCGGCTCGCAGAGTCCCTTGAACTTGTTGTAGAGCGTGAGCGGCACCAGCGGGTGATCCTCCGTCACGTCGCGCGAATCGCTCACGCCATAAACCGAGGCCGAGGAGCAGTAGACGAAACGGCGCACGCCGGCGCGCTTGGCCATGATTACCATCGGCTCGAAGCAATCGTAGTTGATGGTCTTCGACAGATTCTCGTCGAGCTCGAAACTGGCGTCGTTGGAAACGCAGGCGAGGTGCAGGACCGCGTCCTGCCGCCCGAAGCAGGCGCCCAGGCGCGCGGTGTCCCGGATGTCCCCTTGCACCACGCGCAGGTTCGGATGATTGGGAAGCCGGCATCCGAAATGGAGGACATCGTAGACGGTGACGTTGTGGCCGCGCTCCAAGAGACGCGGCGCCAGCACATGGCCGACATAGCCGGCGCCACCGGTGATCAGCACGTTAGACAAGATCGGTCCTCGATCTCAGCGGCAAAGAACGCGATCCGTCACTTGGCAGCGACCGCCGGCGCGATCGAATAACCGGCCGCCCGGGCATCGTTGTAGAACATCTTCACCGTCTCGAGGGAATAGTGGTCCTGGTCCTTCCCGAGCAGCGGCAGCTTCTTCAGAAGGTCGTTCGTCACCGTGATGATGTGGCAGCCGCACTGGTCGGCCTGGATGATGTTGAGGATCTCGCGCGGGCTCGCCCAGAGCAGCTCGGCGCGCGGCCGCGCCCGGAGCAGGGCCGCTGCCTCGGCCATGAGCGGCACCGGGTCGATGCCCGAATCCGCGACACGGCCGGCGAACACCGACACGATCGCCGGCGTACCGGGGTGGAGCGCATCGGCGATGACGCGCACCTGGTCGAGCGTGAACACGGCCGTTACGTTGACCTGAACGCCGCGCCGCGCAAGGCGGGCGATCAGCGGTGCCGCCGCCTGCGCCTTGGTGTTCGTGACCGGGATCTTGACGTTGACGTTGCGGCCCCACGACGCGATCTCGAGCGCCTGCCGCTCCATCTCGTCGAACTCGTCGGCGAAGACCTCGAACGACACGGGGCGGTCGGGAATGGCAGCCAGGACCTTGCGTGCGAAGCCGGCGTAGTCGATGACGCCGGCGGCCTTCATCAGCGTCGGGTTGGTCGTGAAGCCGCGAATCAGGGGATTGGCGTACATCGCCTTCATCCCCTCGAGGTTCGCCCCGTCGGCGAAGATCTTCACGCGCAAGGCGCCCAGGTCAAACATGGGTCCCCCAGTTCAAAACCCGCTTCCGTGCCGCCGTTCAACTTTGCTCCAGCACGCGACCGCGATCAACCGCGGCGGCGTTAACCATGCTCACTTCACGGCCACTGCCATCAGGTAGTGCGCGAGCTTGTCGAAGCCGGTGTGCACGACCTCGTCATTCATCGAGAACATGAAGACGCGCGAAAATTGCCGCTCGAGAACGTCTTGCAGGCGCTCCGGCGTGAACATGTTGATGTGGCCGACCTGGCTGTGCCGCGACGCATAAGGGCTGGCGTAATCGTTCGGCGTGCCGATCACCGCCACGCCGTAGTCATCGAGCGTGTCGCAGCAGGCTTCAAGGAACGCCTGCTCCTCGGCCGGCGCGATATGCTCGATCACGTCCATCGAGACGAGCCCGTCGCAACGCGGCGTGAGGCCGCCGTGGCGAACGATGTCGACACATTCGAACGAGATCCGCTTCGCGCGATCCGGATCCATGCGCCGCAGCGCCTTCACGAGCGTCTTGTTCGCGTAGTCGATCTGCGGCGCATCGAAGTCGACGCCGATGACGTTCGCGGACGTATCGGAAAGAAACGTGACGGTGCCGATACCGTCGCCGCAACCGATGTCGGCAATGCGCCGCGCGCGCCGCAGCATCTTGGCCGCGAACTTGTAGCGCGAGAGGAAGAAGCAAAGCCGTTTCGCGTCGCCGAGATAGCGGTCCGTGGTCACCGGTCCCAGTTCGAGCGATTGGCCAGAGAGGATGGCCACGACGTTCTCCCAGGCTTGGCGCGTCTCGCCGCTGGCGCGCGGCTCACGGCGTTCCGGGGCGGCCCGGCCCCCGCCGGCGCGTGGCGGCGGCTTCTTCGGTAATGCTCGGCTCACCATTTCGTCGCGTTGGCTTGAAGGCTGGGATGCGAGACGAGGCAATGCCAAACGACGGCCTGAAAGCCCTCGGTATGCGACGTCGTGGTCGTGATCCCGAGCATCGATCCTCAG
>SBBV01000617.1 GCA_005240015.1 Candidatus Odyssella thessalonicensis
CATCGTTCCGGTCGGATTGGAAGGGCTCGCGACGATGAGGCCGTCGAGCCCGCCGCCGTGCTTCTCGAGGAGTTCGACCGTCGGCTGGTAGCGCGTCGCCATCGTCGAGCCGGGCTATCCCTGCTACAAGAACATCCTCCGCGCGCTCGGCGGCGGCGAGCACGCCCGCGGGCGCCGGCGTCGAGGGCTGCCCCACTTCCAAATGGATCACGTCTCCGCGAGCCATTTCGCGTGCGTTGGCAGCGCGCATCACATCCATTACGATAAAGGGTGGGATGCTGCCGCGCTTGGATTGCTTCAAAGCCACGCCGCTCCTTCCCGCGGCTTCGCTCCTGGAGCGTGGCGCCCCGGAAAAGCCGCATTTCCAACGCGATAAAGTCTGACGAATGTCCGCGGCCGAGCCGCACGGGAGCGAGCCATCGCGACGATGAAGATTCGAACCGCCCTACTCCTCGCGCCGGCGCTGGTCGCCGCGTCTCTGGCGAGCGGCGAGGCCGCCCTCGCCCAATCCCGCGGCAGCGGACTTGCCCTCATCCGCGATGCCGAGATCGAACATACCATCCGCGCCTATTCGGCGCCAATCTTCCAGGCGGCCGGCATGTCGACGGCCAAGATTCAGGTCCATCTCGTCAACGACCGGCGGCTCAACGCCTTCGTGGCCGGCGGCCGCCACATGTTCATCAACACGGGCCTGTTGATCCGCGCCGACCATGCCGGCCAGGTGATCGGTGTGATCGCGCACGAGACCGGCCACATCGTCGGCGGCCATCTCGTCCGCCTGCACCGCGAGCTTCAGGACGCCCAGATCAAGCAGATCCTCTCGATGCTGCTGGCTGCGGGAGCCGCGGTGGCCGCACGCGATGGCCGCGTGGCGGTCGCCGGCGTTGGGCTGGGTCAGCGCCTCACCGAGGGCGCCTTCTACCAGTTCACGCGCGCGCAGGAGAGCGCCGCCGATTCCTTCGGCCTCACCGCGCTCGACCGCGCGGGCATCTCGGCGCGCGGCCTGTTCGAAGTGCTCGAGATCCTGGGCGAGCAGGAAATGCTGCTCGCGGCGCGCCAGGATCCCTACCTCCGCACGCATCCGGTCAATCGCGAGCGCGTCGAGAAGGTGCGCCAGCACCTCGCCAATTCGCCGCACGCGAACAAGCCGCTGCCGCGGCAGTTCGAGGCCATGCATACAAGGATGCGCGCGAAGCTCGTCGGCTTCCTGCGCCCGCCCGGCGAGGTGATCGCGCGCTATCAAGGCAAGGAGAACACGCTCGAGGCGCGCTATGCGCTCGCGGTCGCCTATCACCAGGACGCGCGGCTCGAACGCGCGCTGCAATTCATCGACGGCCTGATCAAGGAAAGCCCGAACGATGCCTACTTCCATGAGCTGCGCGGCCAGATCCTGTTCGAGAGCGGCAGTGCCTATGTGCGCGAGGCCGTGGCCGCATACGAGCGCGCGGTGAAGCTGGCGCCGGGCGAAGCGTTGATCCGCGTCGGCCTCGCGCAGGCGCAGCTCGAGACCGGCGACCGGCGCCTGCAGCAGGCGGCGCTCGACAATCTGCGCGCGGCCATCCGCAGCGACGACACCTACCCGCTCAGCTGGCGCCTGCTCTCGGTCGCCTACGGCAAGGCCGGCGACATCGGCAACTCCGCGCTCGCCAACGCCGAATACGCCTATCTCGTGCAGGACCTGCCCACGCTGCGCGCGGCGATCCCGGTCGCCGAGCGCAACCTGAAACCCGGGACGCCGCCTTGGCTGCGCGTCCAGGACTTGAAGGCGCAGGTCAAGCAGATCCTCGACGACCGCCGCCGCTGATTCGTATATTCCGCAACCGCAACCCGACGGATCCCCCCTCCCATGCGCTTCACCGCTCTCGCCGCCATCACCGCGGTCGCCCTTTCGCTCACGGCACCTTCCCTCGCACAAAGCGACAAGCCGCCGCTCACGCCCGACCAGGAGAAGCGCGTGCGCGAGATGATCAAGGAGTACATCCTCACCAATCCCGAGATCATCCTGGAAGCAGTGCAGACGCTACGCCGCCGGCAGGAGGAGGCGCAGAAGAAGGCGGCCGAGGAGGCGCTCAAGACCAGGCGCGCCGAGCTCCAGGGCGCTACCGACCTGCCGGTCGCCGGCAATCCCAGGGGCGATGTCACGATCGTCGAGTTCATGGATTACCGTTGCGGGTACTGCAAGGCGGTAAAGCCCACGCTCGACGAAGTGGTGCGCGGCGACGGCAAGATCCGCCTCGTGTTCAAGGAATTTCCGATCCTCGGGCCGGCCTCGCGCACGGCCTCGATGGCGGCCATCGCCGCCCACAAGCAGGGCAAGTATCTCGCGTTCCACAATGCGCTGATGGCCTACCCCAACAACCTCAACGACGACGTGATCTTCGCGCTCGCCCGCCAGGTCGGCCTCGACGTCAACAAGCTCAAGGAAGACATGAAGTCGCCCGAGGTGCAGGCGCTCATCGAGAAGACGCACAAGCTCGCGCAGGACCTCGGCATCAACGGGACACCCGGCTTCGTCATCGGTGATCAGATCATTCCCGGCGCGGTCGGCGCCGACGAGCTCAAGAAGCGGGTCGCCGAGGCGCGCAAGGCCTGCGGCGAACGGAAGGAAGCGGTCTGCTGATCGCCTCCTGTGCGATCGCGAGCCTCCAGGCGCGCCACTCGTCAATGTCGGAAAGAAAAAGCGCGCCCGGAGGCGCGCGGTCACACGGTGCATCTCTAAGCGCGGGGGCAATCGCGCGAGGAGGACTCGAATGAACGACCTCGCGACCGCCTCCAAGTCCGCACAGTCGGGCGGCTCGATCCAGCTCTTCTATGCGACATCGGTGGCGCGCAACCGTCCGACCGTTGATCGCGCCGACGGCATCTACATGTGGGACACGGCCGGGCGCCGCTACATCGACGCCTGCTCGGGCCCGGTCGCGTGCAACATCGGGCACGGCAACCCGCGCGTGCTCGAGGCGATGATCGCGCAGGCGAAGAAGGTCGCCTATGCCAGCCGCGCGCTGTTCGAGAACCGGCCCAATATTGATCTCGCCGATCTCGTCACGCGCCTTGCCGGACCCGGGCTCGAGCGTGCGTTCTTCGTCTCGGGCGGCTCCGAGGCGAACGAGGCCGCGATCAAGCTCGCGCGCCAATACGCGGTGACGCGCGGCGAAACCGCGCGCTGCAAGGTGATCGCGCGCGAGCCCGGTTATCACGGCTCTACGCTCGGCGCCGTCTCGGTGGTCGGCGATCCCGACAGCGAGCGCGTGTTCGGCGCGCTGGTGCGGGTCATGCCGAAGGTGCCGGCGCCCTTCTCCTACCGCCTGCCCCCGAACCACGATGCCGACAGCTACGCGCGCCACTGCGCGGCCGAGCTCGAGGCGGTCATCCGGCGCGAGGGCCCCGAGACCGTGCTCGCGTTCATGATGGAGCCGGTCGGCGGGCTTGCGACCGGCGCGCTCGTGGCGCCCGATCATTACTACGCGGCCGTGCGCCAGATCTGCGACCGCTACGGCGTTCTCCTCATCTTCGACGAGGTGATGAGCGGCGCCGGCCGCACCGGCACGTTCCTCGCCGCCGAGCACTGGCCGGCCGGCCGCCCCGATCTGGTGACGCTCGCCAAGGGCGTTTCCGCAGGCTACACGCCGCTCGGCGCGGTGCTGGCGCCGGCGCACATGGTCGAGGCCGTGGCCGGCGCCGGCGGCTTCCTCCACGGCCACACCTACTCGGCCAATCCCTTGTCGTGCGCGATCGGTCTCGCCGTCGTGCGCGAGATGGTCGAGCGCGATCTCATGCGCAACGCGGCGCGCATGGGCGTCGTGCTGCGCAAACGGCTCGACGCCATCAAAGCGAAGAGCCCGATCGTCGGCGATGTGCGCGGCCTCGGATTGCTGCAGGCGATCGAGATCGTCGCCGACAAGGAGACGAAGGCGATCTTCCCGGCCGAGCGCCAGGCCGTCTACCGCATCATCGAACTCGGCATCGAGCGCGGCTTGCTGCTCTACTCGCGCCGCACCGCCAACGGCAAATACGGCGAGTGGTTGATGGTCTGCCCGCCGCTGATCGTGACCGAAGCCGAGATCGACGAGATCGCACGGCTGCTCGGACAAACGCTGGCGGCCTACGAGGCCGAGCTGAGATCGGAACGCGCCCTCCGCTGAGCGCTATCCCTCGGGGCCGGTTTGCCCTAATATATCAAAGCTTCCTGTCGAGCTCGGGGGATGGGATGGCAGCCCGGACCCATCGCGCTGGGGGGATCAACGAGCTTATTGAGCTCGCCTACGAGTCGGCGCTGACACGCGCGCCGTTCGAGGCGCTGCTGCCTGCGCTCGCGCGGGCCATCGATGCCGACACCGCGTTCATCGCGCTCTGGGCTCCCGAGTTCGACACGGGCGAGCTCGCGATCAATCACGCGACGCCGGACGAGCTGATCCGCTCCTACCGCGAACACTTTTGGAAGATCGATCTCTGGCGCCTCGCGATCGAGCGCAAGAACGTGCCGGTGGGGCGCGCCGTCTCGGGCACGATGCTGCTGCCGTATCGCGAGCTGCTGCGGAGCGAGATGTACAACGACGCGATGCGGTCCTTCGACCTGCACGACACGTGCTGCGGCCGCCTGCATGCCAGCGGCAACGCCGGCGCCGCGGTGAGCCTGCTGCGCGCCCCGCCCCAAGCCCATCTACGCCAGGCGCGACGTCGCGCGCCTCGACGCGGTGCTGCCGCACATATCGCGCGCCTTCGCGCTGCGC
>SBBV01000474.1 GCA_005240015.1 Candidatus Odyssella thessalonicensis
CCAAGACGGCGCTCTTGGCCCTCATCCTCTCGCCGCTGATCATCCCGCGCATCGTCGTGGCCGTCGCCGTCTACGTCGTCTATGCACGCATCGGCCTCGTCGGCACTTCGGCCGGGCTCGTGCTCGGGCACACGGTGCTGGCGGTGCCCTACGTCGTGATCACGATGATGGCGGTGCTCAAGACGTATGACGAGCGGCTCGACCAAGCGGCGGCCAGCCTCGGCGCTTCACCCTGGCAGACGCTGAGGAAGGTCACGTTCCCGCTGCTGCGCGGCGGCATGATCGCCTCGTTCCTGTTCGCGTTCATCACCTCGTTCGACGAGCTCACGATCTCGCTGTTCGTGAGCGGCGGCCTGGTCAGCACGCTGCCTCGGCAGATGTGGAACGACATGCTGCTGCAGGTGAATCCGACACTCGCCGCCGTCTCGACGACGATGTTCGTCGTCATCACGGCGATCATCCTCGGCGCCGAGTATCTGCGCCGGCGCGCCGTGAAGGCCTGACGCGCATGAGCGAGAGCGCGCTGCTCGCCGATCCGCTGAAAGGCCGCGGCCCGGGGCGCGGTCTGCCACACGTGGCTTCCTATTGGAACGCCGTTTCCGGCCCGCCTCCGGCCGATGACGGCGCGCTTGCAGGCAACCGCGAGACCGACATCGCGGTGATCGGCGCCGGCTATACGGGGCTTTCGGCCGCGTATCATCTCGCGCGCGGTGGCGCGCGCGTCGTCGTGCTCGAAGCCAACTGCGCCGGCTGGGGCTGCAGCGGGCGCAATGGCGGCTTCGCGCGGCCGGTGATCGGCCGCCACGGACCGGCGAAGATGATCTCGCTCTGGGGTCTCGAGACGGCGCGGAGCGTTTTCGCGGTAGCGCTCGCAGCGCTCGGCACCGTGCGCGCGCTGATCCGCGAGGGCGGCATCGATTGCGACGCGACCGGAGAGGGCCACCTCAAGGTCGCACACCGCGTCTCGCGCATGAAAGGCCTGGCCGCAGATGCCGCATTATGGCGCGACAAGTACGGCTATCCCGCGAACCTGCTGACGGCGGATGAGATGCGCACGAAGCACCTCGGCGGGCCGGAATCGAACGGCGCGCTGCATTTCCCTGATGCGATCGGCCTCAATCCGCTGAAACTCTCGTTCGGCATGCTGCGGCTCGCCCGCGGTGCGGGCGCCATCGTACATTCGGCCTCTCCGGTCACCGGCTGGCGCAAGGACGGTGCGCGCCATGTGCTGGCGACGCCCGGCGGCGAAGTCCGCGCGCGCAACGTCGTCATCGCCACCAACGGCTACACGGCCGAGCAGCTGCACCCCGCGACCCGCGCCCGTCTGCTGCCGGTGCTCTCGCACATCATCGTCACGCGGCCCATGACGCCGGCCGAGAAACAGGCGGCTTCGTTCTTCTCCAATCACGTCATCACGGACACGCGGAATCTGCTCTATTACTTCCGCCGCCTGCCCGACGACCGCATCATGTTCGGAGGCCGCGGTCAGATCCTCGACACGGCAGACTCACGCGCGGCCCAGCGCGCCTTCCTGCTGAAAGAGCTCGTGCGCAAGGCGCCGGCGCTGGCGAACATCACGGTCGAGCACGATTGGGCGGGCTGGGTCTGCATCACCGCCGATCAGATGCCGCATGTTTACCACGCCGAGGACGATGCGAGCGTACTCTACGCGCTCGGATATCAGGGCAGCGGCGTCTCCTTCGCGCTGCATGCCGGCAAACTCCTCGCTGACCGCATCGCGGGCAAGCCGCTGCCGGCCCTGCCGCCCGCTCTTACGCCGCTGCCGCGCTTTCCGCTTCCGTTCCTCCGCCGATTCGCGCAGCGCGCCGCCTTTCTCTGGTGGCGCTTGCAGGACGAGCGCGGCTAGTTCGCGTAGTCGGGTTCCTCTTGATCGAGTATCCGCTTCATCTCGTCGAAATGCAGCGCCGCGTTGATCGGATTGAGCTTGGCGAATTGGCGCGCGGTCTCGGCCGCGACGTCGTCGGGCACGATCGCCAGCAGCCGCCCGGTCGACATCGCCTTCACCTGCACCTCGGCCGCGCGCTCGAGATAGTAGAGATCGTCGAGCGCGTCGGCGACCGTGGGACCGGTGACGATGACGCCGTGGTTCTTCAGGAACAGCACGCTCTTGTCCGCCAGCGACGAAGCGATGCGGTCGCCCTCTGCGGCATCGAGCACCAGCCCGCCATAAGTGTCGTAGTAGGCGACGCGGCCCGCGAAACGCAGTGCGTTCTGGTGGCAGTGCAGCAGCCGGCCGCCTTCAAGGCACGCGATCGCCGTGGCATGCGGCGGATGCGCGTGCAGCACGCAGCGCGCGTTCGGGCTTGCAAGATGGATGCGCGCATGGATGTAGAACGCCGTGTGGATCGCTTGGTCCGCGCCGAGGCTGCGCCCGTCGGCGTCGATCAGCGCGAGGTTCGAGGCCCGCACCCGGCTGAAATGCACGCCGTGCGGGTTAAGCAAAAACCTACGGTTCGCCTCCACCGCCAAGCTGAAATGATTGCACACGCCTTCGTGCATGCCGAAGCGCACCGCGGCGCGGAACGCCGCCGCGAGATCGCGCCGCAGCAGGTGCAGGTTCGGCGGAGCGGCGTTTGCAGAATCCTTCATATTTCGATCTCTCGCTGGCCCATCGGCTTCTTATACGCGATCGGCGCCGCGCCGCGCAGGCAATCTCGCCCTACCCACCTCGAGGAATTTGCATGAACGCCGTGCCCGACTCCGCGCGCTCGCCGCTGCTGCCGCTGACCATCCGCGAGCTGATCGACCGGCGCGTGACCGAGGATCCCGATTTCGTCTATTGCCGCTTCGGCGACGAGGCGCTGACGCTCGAAGCACTCGACCGGCGCGTGAACCGCTTCGCCAACGGCCTGCTCGCGCTCGGCTTGAGGCGCGGCGACCGCCTCGCCGTGATGCTGCCGAATCATCCCGACTATGTCGTGGCGTTCCTCGCCTGCGCGCGAGTCGGCATCTGTCAAGTGCCGGTGAACATCAATCTCAAAGGGTCCGGCCTCGCCTATGTGCTCGAGCATTCGAAGCTCAGCGGGCTGGTCCTCGATGCGCGCTTTGCGCCACAGGTGGAAGCTGTGCTCAAGCCGGGAACCGTCAAATTCATCATCGGCCGCGGCGGCACCGTCGGCGACGGCAAGGCGAAAACCGCGACCTTCGACGAGATCGAACGCTGTGGCGCGCCGGCGAAGCCGGCCGTCGTCACACGACAAAGCGACGAGCTGCTCATCAGCTACACCTCAGGCACCACCGGCGCGCCCAAGGGTGTGCAGGTGACCGACAAGATGCTGCAGGCCTGCGGCTATGCGGCTACGACGCTCGCCGATGTGCGCCGCGGCGATGTCCTCTACCTCTGGGAGCCGATCTATCACATCGCCGGCTGCGAGGTGCTGATCGTGGCGCTGCTTGAGCGCGTGACGCTGGCCCTGGCCGAGCGCTTCAGCGTCTCGCGCTTCTGGAGCGACGTGCGCCGCTATGCGGCCACGCACATCCATTTCTTCGGCGGCGTGCTCGGCCTGCTGCTGAAGGAGCCGCCCTCACCGCAAGACCGCGCGCACGGTGCGCGCGTTGCCTGGGGCGGGGGATGCCCGATGTCGATCTGGACCAAGTTCCAGGACCGCTTCGGCATGCGCATCCGCGAATGCTACGGCATGACGGAAGCGTCGAGCTTCACCACGCTCAACACAGCGGAGAAGATTGGCTCGATCGGAAGGCCGCTGCCGTATTTCGAGGTGCGCATCGCTGATGACGAGGGCCGGTTCCTTGGACCCAACCAGCGCGGCGAAATCTGGGTGCGCGAGAAGGTGCCGGGCGTGATCATGACCGGCTATTTCGACAACCCGGCCGCCACCGCCGCCGCGCTCAGGGACGGATGGCTGCACACCGGCGATCTCGGCTACATGGACGACGAGGGCTTCTATTATTTCGCCGGCCGCAAGAAGGACAGTTTGCGCCGGCGCGGCGAGAACATCTCGGCCTGGGAGGTCGAGCGCGTGCTGAGCGAGCATCCGGCCGTGGCCGAGAGCGCCGTGATCGGGGTCGAAAACGAGATCGCCGATCAGGATTTGAAGGCGTTCCTGCGCTTGAGGGCCGGCGAGCGCCTCGATCCGGCCGAGCTCATCGAGTGGTGCGAGCCGCGCATGGCCGCGTTCCAGATCCCGCGCTTCATCGCATTCATCGACGAGTTTCCGAAGACGCCGACCGAACGCATCCGCAAAGAACTGCTGTCACGGTCGACCGATGGCTGTTTCGATCGCGAAAATTTGTGAAGTAAGTAAATCGGAATTACGGTCGCGAGTCCGGCGCCTCGGGCTGCCGCGCAAGGAGTTGGCCGCGCTTCTCGCTCTGGACCCGGAGACACTGGCCCGGGTCGAATGGGGCGTGCGCGCGCCGGCGGCGCACATCAGAGCGGCCGTGGAGGCTTCATTGCGAAGGGGGCAACCAGGCCCAAGAGCTGACTCGTACCCGACGTTTCACTGCTACCTGGGTCAGCCTCGAAAACGCATTCAAAGTACAAACTGGCGTACCGCCAGTAGGTGGAGCAGCTTAACTATTTTTGATCGCATTCGAGAGTAATCGGTCTTGGCCGACACAGCCTTGCTCGACGAACTGATCGCCGAAGTCACCGTCGGCGAGACCTATTTCTTCCGCGATGCGGCCCAGTTCGAGCAGCTCCGGGCCGAGATCATCCCGGAACTCCGGAGACTGCACGGGGCGGAGCACATCATCCGCGCTTGGAGCGCGGGCTGCGCCACCGGCGAAGAGCCTTATTCGCTTGCCATCCTCTTCGAGGAGATGGGGCTCGCGGATTCGCGTCTGGGCGTTATCCCGGCAGAGCTGGCTTGGCAAAACGGGGCTGTTGGTTGGAACGTATTAGTGGTCCGCTACGGTCGGCGCATCACTCAAAAGGCGCCGGCCCCGAAAATCGCGCTGTTCAGATCCTCTTCGCCAACAAGTCCAGCAACGGCATCGCAATTCGCCACATCATGAATCAGGAGGGTGCCGGCGGCGACTGTTTCGGGGTCAACGAGATGTATCTCGCGCTGCTTGCCGGCACCAATCCGAAGACACTCGTGCTCAACGGCTCCAACAAGCAAACCGAAGAGCTTGAAATGGCGATCCAGAACGGGCTCTGCATCAACATCGATGCCGAGGACGAGCTCGATCGGATCGACGCGGTCTGCAAGCGGCTGGGCAAGCATGCCGACATCGGCATCCGACTCAAGCTCGACCTCGAGCCCCTCGCCACCCTCAGGGGAGTATCCATGCATGGCCCCGGCACGCTCAAGGAGCAGAGCGACAGTACGAAATGGGGCATGACGCGCGAACAGACGGTGGCCATCATCAAACGCGCCGAGGGCATGCCACACATCCATCTGAAGGAGACCCATTTCCACTTGAGTCGCATGTCGAACGATCCGATCGCCTTCGCCATCATGGCGCGGGAGATGATCACTTGGTCCGCGTTCTTGCGCGACGCCACCGGATGGATTCCGCCAACGATCGACATCGGCGGTGGTTGGACCTTCGGGAAGTGGTATGGCACTGGCCCGCGCGACCAGATCGACGACCGCAGCGCGCCGACGGCGAAGGACTATGCCCGGCTGTGCAGCGAGGCGATCAAGGACGAGGCCAAGAAGCATGGGCTGCCGTTGCCCAAACTCCGGCTCGAGCCAGGCCGCTCGCTGTCCGGGCCCGCCGGGATCGCCGTTGGCCAAGTCGGCGCCGTAAAGCAGGGTGCGCGCAAGAAGTGGGTGAATCTCGACCTGTCCACCAATCACCTCTCCTGGGCTTCGGCCCTGAACTGGTACTATCACGCGGTACCGGTCGCCGGCGCTGATCGCGAGCCGACCGAAACCGTGGATCTGGTCGGCCCACTCTGCAACTCGGACGAGGTCGGGGCTCATCGCCGCATGCCGCCGCTCGTGCGCGGTGACTACGTCGGTTTCCTGGATGCCGGCGGCTACACCGAATCCTGTGCCGCCCGCTACAACGCGCAACTGCTACCGGCCACGGTGCTGGTGAGCGGCGATCGCGCCGAAATCATCACGGAGCGCGAGCAGCTCAAGGACTTTGCCGGCCGCTTCCGAGTCCCGCCGCGCCTCCTTGCCGGCTCATTCGCGCCAGTAGAGGCACCCGCTGCTATTGCGGCGGAGTGACCGCAGCATAGTGCGGGCCGGAACGGCCGGCCCGCACTATGGCCGCCTCGGGACATACCTCGCTTCAAGCTTCCCCCGTCCCCCCAACCACCGGATCGCACCTTCGAATCATAGGAGCCATGGATCTCGGAATTCGCGGCCGTAAGGCCATTATCTCCGGCGCCAGTCGCGGCCTTGGGCGTGCCGCTGCCTTCTCCCTTGCCCGCGAAGGCGTGGCCTTGACCTTGATCGCCCGCACCGCCGAAACGCTTGAACGTACCGCCGAGGCGCTGCGCTCTGCCACGGGGGTGCCCGTGACCACGGTCGCTGCCGACTTCAATTCCGATGCCGGCCGTGAGGCGGCTCTCGCCGATTGCCCCGAGCCCGACATCCTGGTGAACAATCCGGGTGTACGTCAGACGCCGGGCGACTTCCGAGCCTGGTCAAGAAAGGACTGGCAGTACTGGCTCGACGTTCACTTCCTGTCCTCGGTCCAGCTCATTCAAAGCGTCGTGCCGGGGATGTGCAAGCGCAGGTTCGGTCGCATCGTCAATATGTCGGTGAGCTTTATCAAGTTTCCCCAGGTCGGCTTTGCTCACAGCCATGCGGCGCGACTGGCATTGTCGGGCGCCGTTGCAGCCATGGTCCGGGAGCTCGTTCCCTTCAATGTCACTATCAACACGGTATGTCCCGGCCTCTTCGACACCGATGCCTTGCATACCAACCTGCGCGGCCATGCGAGCCGTGCCAACACCAGCTACGAGGCGATAGTGGAAGACCGACTAAAGAGCTGTCCGGCCGGTCGGTTCGCCGATCCAAGCGAGTGTGGCGATCTCATTGCCTATCTTTGCAGTGCTCAGGCGGGCTTCATGACGGGACAGAACATCGTCAGTGATGGCGGCGTCTATCAGGGACTGTTTTGATGAGCGACGGACTGCTCGCGGCCGCGGGTCGCGTCGTCATGATCTCGGGGGGAGGGCGGGGCATTGGCGCGGCAATCGCCCGACGTCTCCACGCGGACGGATACAGCGTGTCGCTCGGCGTGCGGGACGTGAAGAGGGTGCGCTCGACGTTCGGGCCATGCGACGACGGGCGCGTTCTGATCGCCCATTTCGATGCCACGCTCGCCACGACGGCGCAAGGATGGGTTGCAGAGACGGTCGGCCGATTCGGCCGGATCGACGGCCTTATCAACAATGCCGGCATCCTGCGGCAGGTGGGGTTCCAGGACGAGGACGAGACGGCGCTCGACGAGATGTGGAGAATCAACGTCATCGCCCCGTTCCGACTCATTCGCTTGGCGCTCCCGCATTTGCGCAAGGTGGGTCACGGACGCATCGTCAACATCGCCTCCACGGATGGCAAACGGTATCGCGACGCCTCGTCATCTGTGGGTTACGCGATGACGAAGCACGCTGTGATAGCTTTGAGCCACGCTGCAAAGTTCGCCGGTTGGGAGCACGGTGTGCGCGTCACGGCTCTATGCCCCGGTGCAGTGGATACAGAACTTCTCGCCGGTGTTCCCGGCGTCACTCCGGCTGCTGGACGGATGAAACCTGAGGTCGTCGCGGCTGCGGTGAGCTTCTTGTTATCCTTGCCCGATAACGCTTCGGTTGCCGAGATGCCGATCAATACGCGGCTCGAATCAACGCTATAGGCTCGACCACTTGGCTGTATGTACCGATTAATTCATCCGCGCGTAGACGTGATGGAGACCGCCGAGGACCTGCGATGACGAGATCGTACCGGTCGTCTGAATTGAGCGATGGGTAGGACAGTCCTTGCCCAACGATCGATGCGTTCGCGCCTGATTGTAATAGTCGCCGTAGCGCCGCGGGATCCGGCGCAGATGACCCTCCCCGCTGACCACGACACGGTCGTCGCCCGCGGTATGAAAATTGAACGCTAGATCGCGCCATAGGGCAAAATGATTTCGTCGATCTCCTGTTACCTCATGCGGCGGGTTTCAGCTTCCGCGCGGGCGGGTGTTGCTGGGGGCGCCGCACGAACTGCGCTTGGCCACGTCGGAGTAGCGCCTTCAACACAGCCGCACACCCCACCGCCGTCCCGCCCAGCCGAAGCAGGCACATCGGAAAGGCGTAGTGAAAACCGGTCCGAGAGAGCAGTAGCGCCGGAATAAGGTCGGATGCGACCGAACCGACACCCTCCCACTCGCTTCGGTGTTGGACGCTCGGCAGATCTTGGAACTCGCTTTCCTCGCGCCGGACATCACACCTCGACTGTGCGCGGCACGCAGGCGCGGCATATCACCGTCGACCGGCTGGTTCGGCAGTCAATCCGATTGTCCTCGCGCGAACAGCGCCGCGTGTTCGGCCTCGCCGGCTAACGACACCATCGAAAAAGCGTAGTGGAAAGCGGACGCCGAGAGCAAAACCGCGCTCCTGCGCCCAAATGTTCCAGCTGGCGACGGAAATTGCGGTCTCTCGCTGCGCTTTTGACCCGCGAAACGCCCCAAATAGCGGGAAATCTGCGCGCTATGCTCCGCAGCGCGTTCGAACGGCGGACTGGCTGGCGGTGTGCGCAGTCAGGATCGAACTCTGCTCCCGGCCCGAATACCCTGATAAACAGGGAATCTACAGGGAATTTTCGCGAGGAACGGCCCAATTGCAGCCGGTTCGACGCACTACGCCGCTGAACTTGCAGCGATTCTTTCCGAATTCCCTATTCAAGAGAACAGGGAATTTTCTGATCCTTGCAGGGAATACTCGGCCGAGAGCAGCGAATGCTGCGTCGGCGCATTTGGCGGAGGGAACGATCCTGGTATCTAACATTCTCTTGATGGAATCTCGCAGAAGTACGCCGTACTTCGCAATTGAGCACCACGCAGTCATTGTTGTGACGCTTACCTTGGCTGAGCGACATGGAGGCCATGGCTTCAGCGCTCGCCTACGGCGAGCCCGCAGCGGCGAGAAAATTGCGGACCGTTCTGCGGACCGCCTCCTGCCGTCCCACCAACAGATGTCCGCCAGTGTCGTAGACGACCAATTTAGCATTAGGGATCTTGCTCACGGCGAACTCAGCTGCTGGCAACGTGTTAAACCCGTCATCCCGCGCAGAGATTATCAACGTCGGCGCGGTGATTTTCTCCAACGGCAATTCATGCAAGCCCGCGGCACTATCTACATTGATTCCCGGGAATCGCAGCGACAAAGGCTCAATGCTTTTAACAATGCCCATCACGCGATCTCGCTCGACTCGAGGCGCAGCCGCGACGAGTTCCGGCCGAACTCCGAGAAAACGAATCAACATCGACGGAGCAATCTTCTCGGCGGCCCACCAAGCGAGATTTCCGCCAGCGTTGACGATCCAAAATACAAGCCGATTACCTCGACTGGCAGCGATCGAAACTGGATTGGTTGGCGAGTAAGTACCTGGGACGATCAGGATAAGGCTTTTGACCCGATCCGGATGCCGGATCGCCAACTCTACGGCGGAACGTGCACCTGCAGAGACGCCAACCACGATCGCGTTCGGAACCTTGAGTTCGGAGAGCAATGCCGCGTGTGCATCGGCCTGAGCGGCCGGGGAGGTGTCTCCCGATATTGGGGTCCGCAAATACCCGAAACGGGATGGCGCGATGATCCGAAAACCGTCGCCAATAAGTTCGGCCGCGTTAGCCAAACCTTGGTCGAAGCCGCCGCCAGCACCATGGATCGACAGGAGCGGGTTTCCCGAACCGGTTTCGGCGTATTCGATCAGGCCTGCTTCGGTATTCGCGAGCATACTGCCTCGGCAGACCGCCTCGCGTGCACGGTCAAGCTCTCTCTTGTAAAGCAGGAAACCCAAGGCGACTGCTCCCGCTACAGCAATCGACGTCGCCAGAATGGGAAATCGGATTCTGCTCATTGTAAGGGCCCGTCAAGTTAGTACCAGCGACGGCACCTATTGTCGTACCACGACCGGCCTCTTTCATTGATCCGCATCAATGCGGCCCGCTCAACGGCCAAGTCAAATAGCGTTTTCCCGCGAGGCGATCATGCAATCGAGTGCGAACCAAAGGTCGACGTCAAGCCGCGGACACGCGGGCATCGATGCCCAGACGGCGCAAATTCTTGAGCACATATCGCCCCTGCGCAACACGGCACATTGCTCCAGGGCTCCGGGAAACCTTCGGCGCAGGCTGCTCGGGCTGATTTAGTTCACACTGCGACACGCGCTCGACGAGAAACAAGAACTGGATCTCTTCTCGCCGCGTCGATGCTCATCGCTATCATCCGCCTCGTGCTCGCGAGCAAGGGCCTCGACACCGGAATCGAGCTGGCCGGCTGGCTGTTCGTCATCTTCGGGGGCGGACTCTCGTTTCGCCTTGCCGGCAAGATGGCGGTCGAGAGCGACGACAGCTAGGCGGGAACGCGAGATGCCGATTTCGTCGGCACCACGCCGTCACCGCCCGCAGCGCCCTGGCAAAGCGAGTCTTCGCCGTGACCTGTCGCACCATCGGCAAATCCGTGATCGCAACTCGTAAGAAGCCGCCGAAGTTTGACTCAAATCAAAGCAGCCGCCGCCGCAATCGATAATCTTCGCCTCTGACGACGCGTGCCGCGCGAGCGCGGACGCAACTACTACCCGATCGAATTGGCTTATGCGCGCTTCGACGGAACAGGTTGAAGTGCGCAAGGGACGGGAGTGCAGCCGGATCCCCCGCGCTCCCGTCCCGCCTATTCTCGGACAGAAGCGCCGGGCAAGTCTGAAGCCCTTAGTGGCCGCGTAAACGCAGGCCGCCGCATGAGCCCATCTCCACATGCGAACGCGCTCAGATCGTCGTCGCCGGCATCCATTCCCCATCGGCGCCGGCGAGCCCGTTCAAGCGCTGCGGATCGACGACCTGGACGTCTTGCGCCGTGATGAAGCGGATCACGCGATCGCGCTTCAGCTGCGAGAGGCAGCGGCTCACCGTTTCGATGGTGAGGCCGAGGTGATCGCCGATGTCGGTGCGCGTCATCGGCAGCAAGACGCGGTTCTTCTGACCCTTGAGCTGCATCCGGCACATGAGGATGAGCAGGAAGGAGGCCAAGCGCTCCAGCGCCGTCTTGCGGCCGAGCAGCAGCATCTGGTCCTGGGCCGCCGCGAGCTCGTTCGAGGCGACCGCGAGCAGGCGCCGCTCCATCGCCGGGAACTGGTCGAGCAGCAATTCGAGGCGGTTCTTGGGATAGCGGCAAACAGCAACGTCCTCGACCGCCTCGGCGCTGTAGGCATAGCGCTCGCGCAGCGCGAGGCCGAGGAAATCGGACGGAAACAGAAATCCGGTGATCTGCCGTCGGCCGTCGGCCAGCGTCTTGTGCAGGCGCACGCAGCCTTCGGTGATGATGTAGAGGCTGTCGGAGCGGTCGCCCTCGAAGAACAGCGTCTCCCCGGGCCCGAGCTTCCGGTGCGCGACGATCGCGCCGAGCTTGTCGAGATGCGCCGGCTCGATGGCGCCGCAGACGCTGAGGTCGCGCACGGCACACGCCGCGCACGGGTTCGAGGCCGCCGCGCGCGGCGCAGGCTCGATGAGGCGCTTCGATCCCCGGGTCGAGATCATATCCGTATCCCCTCGCCGCGACCTCGACGCGAGATCGGGCGGCAGCCGTGAACTTGGCGCAAACATACCAATCCACGCGCGCATCGAATTGACGCAGATCAAGGCATCGGCCGCATTCCGTGACTAGGCAAGCGCAGGGATCGCAGCGCCTATTTGCAAAACGACCATGCATCGAGACTTCACCATCGAGCCGTTGGCCGGCCGGCTCGTCGACAAGGCTTATCCATTTGCAGCGACGCTCGGCCTCCGCGATCTCGCGGCGTGGCGCGCCTTCGTCGCGAGTTACAGGGCCGGCGCCAAGAGCGGCTCGGGGGCCATCGTCGCCGAGAATCCGCACGGCTATGTCTGCGGCGTGCTGTTCTACCAGGTGAACCGGCACAACAAGGACGGCACGGCGCTGGTCTGCGATCCGTTCCTAGTCGCCGCCGTGCCGCGCTACGATACGCCCGTTCGCGCCTTGCTCGAAGCCGCTGACAAGATCGCCGTCGACCAGGGCTGCAAGTGGGTGCGCGTCGTGCTTCCGGCGACGGGTGACCCGCGCGGCGCCGAGGGCGCGGGCTGCGAGGGCGCGCTCTTCCGCGCCGGCTATGCGCTCGAGAATCTGAGTTTCCGCCGCCGCCGCGCGCTTCCCCTTCGCCGGGGCGCCCCGCGAACGAATCGCATATCGGCGGCAAGACGCGAACCCTTGTGAGGTAGAGCCTGACGCCGCAGATCATCGAGGCGCAGCAGGCGATCTACCGCAAGCGCGCCGAAGAGGCGAAGGCGACGCTCGCCGCCGTTGCGCTTCGGCGACGTGCTTCTTTCGGCGGCGGCCGACCTTTCCGTTGACCTTCTGGTCATGGGCGGATACGGGCGCCCGCGCCTGCGCGAGCTAATCCTGGGCGGCGCCACGCATGACATCTTCCGGCACATGACCGTGCCGGTGCTGATGTCGCACTGATTGCGAAGCTTCGGCGCAGTTGATCTGCATCAACGCGGCCCGGTCTCCCTGGCGCTTCAATGCAGGTCGGAAAAGGAGTTGCCGCCATGACAGCCGCCCTCTCCGTTTTGCAGCGTGAGCATCGTGCGTTGGCCGCCGTGCTCTATTGCCTCGAGCAGGTCCTGGGCGAAATCCGTTTGAAGCGGCTGGCGCCCGATTTTGCGCTCTTCGAATCGATCGTCCAATACATCCAGGACTTCCCCGATCGCTTCCACCATCCGAAGGAGGACGAGCTGCTCTTTCCCCTGCTGCGAAAGCGTGCGCCCGAAGTGAACGCGATCCTGGACGAGCTCGAGGACCAGCACCACGAGGGCATTCGCCTCACGAACGAGCTCAAGTGGAAGCTCGCCGCGTGGAAGGAGAACGGCGAGAGCTTGTTTCCAGCGTTCGACAATGCCGCGCGCGCTTTCATCGATTTTCAGCGGCGCCATGTCGGCACGGAGGAGCGCGAGATCCTTCCGGCGGCCAAGCGCACATTCACCGAGGCCGATTGGAGCCGCGTCAACGACGGCTTCGCTTCCAACGAGGATCCCTTGTTCGGCCGGAAGCCCAAGGCTGCTTTCGACGCCCTGTTCTCCAAGATCGTGAGCCTGGCGCCGGAGCCGCACGGGTTGGGCGCGCGTAGGGCGCCCGCCCCCAAGCCTCCAGTCGGCGCAAGCGAGGATCGGCGTCGGCAGCTCGTGAATCTTCACTGGATTTAGGGTGTGAACTCATAACCGGTGTTCGGGAGGACCTGACCATGACCAAGGTCAAGACGCTGATCGCCGCGATCATAGCCGCGGGTCTGACGTTCGGCGCGCAAAGTGCACATGCTCATTGCGATTCGCTCGACGGCCCAGTGGCAAACGCTGTCCAGAAGGCGCTTGAGACCGGCAACGTCAATCCGGTGCTGGCCTACGCGCCGGCGACGGCCCAAGCGGAAATACGTGCAGCCTTTGAGAAATCGAGGAAGGTGCGCGGCCTCAGCCCTGATGCACGGGCGCTCGCGGACCATGCCTTCTTGGAAACCGTTGTGCGGCTGCATCGCGCCGGCGAAGGCGCCGCATATACCGGGGTAAAGCCTGCCGGTATCGACTACGGGCCAGTCATTCCAGCTGCGGAGCATGCGGTGGAAACCGGTGATCTAGCGAAGCTGAAGGCAGTGCTCGCGGAATTGATAGAGCATGCCCTGCGCGAACGGCTTGCGCACGTGCGCCAACTTCAGAAAGCACCCATCGAGCCCAATACCGCTGCCGAAGTGCCACACGCCCGCGAACGCGTCAGCGCCGAGCTCGGCTTTGCCATCTTCGCTGAGAGCATTCGCCAGGCGGCGCTCGGAAAAGGTGCCGAACATCACCCTGATTAGCTGGGAGCTGCGCTTGGCCCCTACAAAAGGAGCGAGCCATGAATTTTCAGATACCACCGCGGCTCAAGGCCGAGCACGAAGAACTGCACGGTGAGCTTGCACGCGCCACTAAGGCCGGTGAGCGCACCGGCGAGGCGGCCAAGGCAGTGGCTAAGCTTATGCACCCGCACTTCGTCAAGGAGGAAGAGTACGCCCTGCCGCCGCTTGGTCTGCTCAGTTCCTTGTCCAAGGGAAAGATCGAGCCCTACATGGCCGAAGCGCTCAAGTTGACCGACAAGCTCGAGGCCGAGCTGCCGCAGATGTTAACTGAGCACAAGGAGATCCTGACGGCGCTTCAGTGCTTGGTCGAAGCTGCGAAGGCCGAGAATAAGCCGGAATATGTGCACTTTGCTGAGAAACTGATGGCACATGCCCAAACTGAGGAAGAAGTATCGTATCCGACAGCATTGCTGATCGGTCGCTACCTCAAATCCGCTCTACCCGGCCTCACGGTCAAGGCTGCCTAACGGTCCTTGGACGGCGGCCTTGCTGGTGCGAGCGGGCGAGCGATGCCAGCCATGACGCGGCACCTGCCGCGTCGATCGTCCAACCGAAAATGCGGCGCCGCCGGATAGCTCGTGTAGCGCGGGACGGGCTTGCCGTATTTTTGAATGAGGTCCGGCGTCATGCGCTCATCAATCAAGCGCGCGGCCGGCGATCCATGATCTGAATGAAAACGCCTGCCCTGCGTATCGCACGGCATCGCCTCGGCGCCCCACCCATTTGGTTTGATCCACATCAACGCGGCCAGGACCGACCGATGCTTTGATGATGATTACCGGATCCGCAGCTGGAGGAGACACGCCGATGAAAGCCAAAGACATCATGACGTCACCCGTCATCACGGTCGGCTCGAACGCGACCGTGCACGAGGTCGCCTGCCTTCTCGCCGAGCGCGGCATCAGCGCCGTGCCCGTCGTCGACGGCGACAAAGGCGTGGTCGGAATTGTCAGCGAAGGGGACCTCCTGCGCCGCAAGGAACTCGGCAGCAACAAGCGACGTTCGTGGTGGCTGGAACTGTTGGCCGGCACCGACACTCTCGCGCGCGATTACACCCAATCGCATACGTCGGCCGTGCGCGATGTGATGCGCAGCCCCGTCATCTCGGTTTCGGAGGAGACGCCGCTGACCGATATCGCCGACATTCTGGAAGAGCACGGCATCAAACGCGTCACCGTCATGCGCGAGGGGAAGCTGGTGGGCCTCGTGAGCCGCGCCGACCTGGTCCGGACCCTGGCCCGCGCCGCGGCGAAGGCCGACCCGCTGCGCGACGATAAGTCGATCCGCAACACGATGCTTCAACGCATCAAGTCCCAGCCCTGGGCCGCCACGGCGTCGGTCAACTTCCTCGTGGAGGGCGGCGTGATCGAGCTCCACGGCCTGGTGGCCTCCGGCGATCAGCATCGCGCGTTGCGCGTGCTGGCGGAAACGGTGCCCGGCGTGAAATCCGTCCGTGATCGCATCGTCGAGATGCCGAATCTGCCGACTGGACTGTAATCGAGCCCGTGCCGGGCGTCCGGCGCGCTTCCTTCCAAAAAAATCAGAGGAGCCGATCCA